>CAZLJS010000005.1:0-23633 GCA_964559895.1 uncultured Sangeribacter sp. | reverse complement strand
CAACGCTCTCACCCCCGCGAAAGTTGCCCGATATCTTGGATGCTTCATGCATCTGCAGCTTATGGGCAAGCTGTTCGTAGCTCTCACATCCCAGGAGAGTCGGAGACAGCAGCATGACTACCTCTGAGAGATTGCCGTCGTTATCCTCGGCATACTTTAGCAATACCGATTTATTATCAAATCCTATCACCAGATTGTAGAGAATACTCACAATCATGGCGTATCTTATTACCCCCATAAATATCCCCGCAACGCCATTAAGCACGCCCTTACCGAGCACTGCCATGATGCGGTGCACCGCTCCGTCGAGGAAGCGGAAGAAGGTGACGAAGCATATATATATTATCGCGGTAGCCATCACTTCGGGGAGGAACAATGGATCGACTCCCACAGACAACGATGGATACCTCTCTATCAGCGCCACGGTCAGATCCGGGGCTAATAATCGAGCGCCTACCACGCCAAACGCCATCCCCAACAGAGACGCCATCTGGCCGGTAAACCCTCGCTTATATCCACGGTAGCCGCCCCATAATAGGACTATCACCACCAATAGCTGATAGAGTACTCCCATAGGCGGGATCTATCGTTTTTTATTGCTTGTCACTGTGCCTGTCAGCTCCTCGGCATATTTATCCGGGAAGCTCCAGTGCTCTCTTTTATGTGTCAACGACCATATCACCAAGCCCACACCCAATAGGACGAAGGGGATACTCAGCAGTTGACCCATGTTTATGCCATAATCTGCTACCATCTGCAGCTCCCACGGCTCCTGCACATTCTTGATATATTCTATCAGGAAACGGGGCAGGAAGATGCCTATGAAGAAGACACCTGTGATGAGCCATGGACGTTCCTGCGCGTTTTTGCGCCAGTACATCCACATCAGCAGGGCGAAGAGGAGAAAATAGCATACTGCCTCATAGATCTGTGTGGGGTGCGATGCCATCGTCTCTCCATTACGGAGGAAAATGAAGCCCCAAGGCACGTCGGTATAGTCACCATAGATTTCACTGTTCATAAGGTTGCCCAGACGTATCAAGCCACCCACAAGGGCTATCGGCACTACCAGCTTGTCGAATGTCCAACTAGGATTCTTTTTGGACACGAAGAGTGAGAATAGTAGCACGGCGATGATGTTGGCGATGGTGCCGCCATGGCTCGCCAAGCCCCCCTCCCATATCTTGAATATCTCAGCGGGATGCGCCGAGTAATAATCCCAGTTATAGAAGAAGACATGGCCCAAGCGTGCGCCCACGATGGTGCCTATCACCACATACGCCAAAAGGATCCCGAGCCAACGCTCGGGAGCTCCTTCATGGCGAAACATTTTTGCTACTACATTATAGCCTATGATGAAGCCTACCAAAAACGCCAAGCTATACCAACGAATGGCAATAGGACCTAACGATATCAATATAGGGTCAGCATTCCAATAGACAAAATCAAGCATATTTTGTATAGTGTTTATTATCCAGCGCTATGCGCTTCTTTATCAAATTTTTTGCAAAGATAGTGAAATTCCGTCACATTAGAGAGCGGATACTATCTCGGCGGTGTCTTGTGCGATGACCATCTCCTCGTCGGTAGGTATCACTACCACTTTTATCTTGGAGTCTTTGCCTGAGATGACGATCTCCTCGCCGCGGGTCTTGTTGGCCTCTGCGTCGAAGGTGACACCCAAGTATTCGAGTTGACGGCAGATCTTCTCGCGTGTGCTTATCTGGTTCTCACCTACGCCACCGGTGAAGACGATGATGTCGGCACCACCAAGGGCCGCGGTGTAGGAACCGATATATTTCAGGATGCGATACTCATACATGTCGAGGGCGAGGATAGCTTTCTCGTCGCCGGCAGCAACGGCTGCTTCGATGTCGCGCATATCTGAAGATATCTCAGAGATGCCGGCCACGCCACTGCGTTTGTTGACCAATTGGAGGAGGCCGTCAGCGTCGAGGCCCTCTTGCTTGATCATATACACCAAAGCACCGGGGTCAACGTCGCCGCAGCGGGTACCCATCATAAGGCCCTCGGTAGGTGTGAGGCCCATGGAGGTATCTACGCTCTTGCCATCTTTGATAGCTGTAATGCTGGCACCGTTGCCAATGTGGCAAGTGATGATGCGTTGTGACTCATAAGGCACGCCGAGGAACTCGCAAGCGCGACGGCTAACGTAGCGGTGGCTGGTGCCGTGGAAACCGTAACGACGCACGCCATATTTGGTGTAAGCCTCATAGGGAAGGGCATACATATATGCTTTGGCGGGCATGGTCTGGTGGAACGCGGTGTCGAACACTGCCACTTGGGGCACGTTGGGCATCAATGCAGACACAGCCTCGATGCCGGTGATGTTGGCGGGGTTGTGGAGCGGTGCCACAGTGTAGCACTCTTTCACCTTTTCGATAACCTCGGGTGTGATGAGCACTGAAGTATTGAATTTCTCCATGCCATGCACCACGCGGTGGCCCACTGCCTCGATCTCGTCGAAGCTCTTGATGACACCTTTCACGGGATCTGAAAGGAGGTCAAGGATATTCTTGACAGCATCCTTGGCGTCTTTCATCTCTACCACGATGGTCTCTTTGCCACCTTCGGGGAGCTTGTATTTAAGGAATGAGTCGGGAAGACCGATCTTCTCCACACCACCCTCTGCGAGGACCTTCTTGTCGGCGCTCTCTATGAGTTTGTATTTTACAGAACTGCTACCGCAATTCAGTACCAATATTTTCATTTGTATTTAGTTTTTAATGTTGTTGAAAAATGATGTTGATTAGTAGCGACGGCGCATGATAGCGACGCATGGCTGATTATTCAGTGATTGCTTGGTTGCAAGTCACGATGATGGTATTGAAGATATCATCTACGGTAGCGCCGCGAGAGAGGTCGTTGACGGGCGCTGCGAGGCCTTGAAGGATAGGACCTACGGCACCGGCACCTGCTAGGCGTTGTACCAATTTGTAAGCGATATTGCCTACCTCAAGTGAGGGGAATACGAGAGTGTTGGCGCGTCCTGCCACCTTGCTGCCCGGAGCTTTCAGCTCACCAACAGAGGGTACTAACGCGGCGTCGCACTGCATCTCACCGTCAACGACGAGGTTGGGCGCTAATTCATGAACGATTTCAACGGCTTTTGCCACTTTATCCACGCGCTCGTGGGAAGCGGAACCACGGGTAGAGAAGCTCAACATGGCGATAACAGGGTCGATGCCGGCAATGTTCTTGGCAGTCTCGGCGGTGGAGATAGCGATCTGTGCCAACTCCTCGGAGGTGGGATCGGGAACTACCGCGCAGTCAGCGAAGATGAGCATATGGTCGGTGCCATAGGGAAGGATCTGGGGCAATTGCATGATAAACGCGCCGGAGACAACGGAGATGCCCGGTTTGGTTTTCAACACCTGGAAGGCGGCACGCAATACATGGCTGGTGGGAGCCAACGAACCGGCTACCATGCAGTCAGCGTCGCCGGCTTTGATCATAAGGCAACCAAGGTAAAGAGGATTCTTGGCAGTGGCGCGCGCCTCTTCGATGGTGATGCCTTTCTTCTTGCGAAGCTCGCAGAAGAGCTCTGCGTATTTCTCTGTCTGCGCAGCATTGTCAGGATCGAAGACAGCTGCTTTCTTCACGTTCTCAAGACCCAACTCATTAGCTTTGGCGTCGATTTCCTCTTTCTTACCGATGAAGATGACCTCAGCAGCCTTCAGCATTAATACACGCTCGGCGGCACGCAATGTGCGTGGCTCTGTGCTCTCGGGAAGCACCAACCTGCGGGTGTTCTGTTGTGCCCGGATGGTTAGTCGTTCAAATAGTGTCATGATATTTATTTATATAGTTTATTTTGTGATTTCATTATCATGCAAAGTTAATAAATAGTTTTCAGTTAAGGGGGCTCAATATACAGTTTTTACAAAAATTTCAGTACCTTTGCAGTCGCAAATGAGAATTATCAAACGATTACACTGGTTTGTGCTGAAGAGTTTCCTTCCGCTGTTCGCAATGACTTTCTTCATTGTGCTCTTCATCGTGCTCATGCAGTTCCTGTGGAAGTACGTTGACGACTTAGTGGGCAAAGGTTTGGAAATCAGCGTCATAGCTGAGCTTTTCTTCTATGCAGCGGTATCAATGGTGCCTATGTCGTTGCCCTTGGCGATACTGCTGGCGTCGCTGATGACCTTCGGTAATTTGGGTGAAAAGTTTGAGCTCACGGCGATGAAAGCCTCCGGCATTTCGCTGGTAAGGGTCATGGCTCCGCTGATAATTCTCATCGGCTCCATATCCATAGGGGCATTTTTCTTTCAGAACAACGTGCTACCTACCGCGCAGGTGAAGATGTGGACGCTGCTTTTCTCCATGCGTCAGAAGTCTCCCGAGGTGGAGATACCCGAAGGGGTGTTCTATGACCAGATACCGGGCTACAATCTCTTCGTCTCCGACAAGGACCAGCAGACAGGTATGCTACGCGACATCATGATTTACGACGTGGCACGCGGCGCTGAAAACGCCACAATCCTGCTTGCCGACTCCGCGCAATTAGCCTTCACCAAAGATAGCAGATACCTATACCTCCACCTCTACAAGGGTGAGGAGTTTGAGAATCTACGCGACCAGCAGGTAGCCGACCAGAACGTCCCCTTCCGTCGCGAGGAGTTTGCCGACAAACAGATTCTTATCCCCTTCGACGCCAACTTCAACCGCATGGACGACGAGGGTATGCGTAAGCAATATGTGGGTAAGAATATCGACGAGCTGCACCACACCATCGACTCTGTCAATAGGCGTCTGGACTCCGTGGGAGCGCAATACGCCACTCAACTGAAGATGATGTCTTACGGCGGTGTGCACCCCAATATCGACAGCAAAACGCATAAACCCAAGCCTTACAAGGATATAAACATCAAGGGCAACGTGCGCGACATCGACTCGTTGCTCACCGTGATGGGTAAGACCGAGGCGTCGCGAGTGTATGACGACGCGATGGTCATGGCGCGCAATAAGGCAGAGGAATACCAGTATAAATCAGCCAATATGGCAGATGACCTCAAATCGGTGCGTCGCCACGAGATAGAGCTTATCAAGAAGTTCACCCTCTCGGTGGCTTGTCTGATATTCTTCTTCATCGGTGCACCTCTGGGAGCCATCATCCGCAAGGGTGGCATCGGCACGCCGTTGGTAATCTCCGTGCTCCTCTTCTTGGTCTATTACATCATCGACAACACCGGCTATAAGATGGCGCGCGACGGCCACTGGAACGTTTATGTGGGTATGTGGCTATCTACGGTAATACTGTCGCCCCTGGGCATCTTCGCCACTATCAAGGCGATGAACGACTCGGTGCTCTTCGACAAAGATGCTATCATGAATATATTGCGCCGCGTGCTTGGTCTGCGCCGCAAACGTGGCTCGATGTTCAAAGAGGTCATTATCAACGACATCGACATGGCGGTGGCACACACTATGCTGCTTGACTTGAAGGATATAGCGGGCAAGGTATTGGCAGAGGTCAACCGCCCGATGGGATATGTGCGCTACTGGCTCAACGGCGTCAACCAAGAGAACTTGGCAGCTGTGTCTGAGATGACAGACCATACCGTGGAATACCTCTCCGACTGTCGCGACAAGGCTATCGTGGCGGAGTTGCAAGACTTCCCGATAGTGTCGCACCTATGGATCTACCATCCGGTACCTAAACGCTGGATGAGCTATACCTGCATGGCGCTGTTCCCCATAGGCGTCACCGTATGGGTAGCTGCCAACTTCCAATATCGTCGTCTGCGCAACGACATGAAACGTATCATCAAAGTATCAGACAAGATATTTGCCATCGAAGCCGGAACCGACACCGACGACAATAACGATGATGTCAACGACGATATCATCAGCGACGTTAACGAAATTAATAGCGAAGAAACTAGCGAAGATTTACTTGCAGTGGTCGATGATATTATGATAGAATCGACGGATAATCTTGGAGAGGACCACACTGAAGAAGCAGACGATGAACGCTAATATCGGCGATACCAGCCACTGCATCCACCATGGCTCCATCACTCCCCCTTGCGGTAAGATATGCGGCACGATACGGCCTATCACCAGTAGCAGATAGAAGTGCAATCCATATACCCATAGCGCCTCTTTACCTATCAATGCCACTATGTCGCACCCTTTAATCTTGGTGCATAACCACCATACCCACACGGCACCCGCCATGCCTGTCATGTAATACACGCCGTCCCAGAAATCGGGATAGAGTATCCATGCCATTACCCAAAAGAGGAAGCATCCCAGGGCTGTCCATTTGTTGAAGATATAGCGTTTAAGATCCATATGTGAGGCATACATCTTTCCCGCCACATAACAGGGATAATAGAGCTTAAAATCGGCTATCGGGAAGACTTGTATATATGGGTCCCACTGGGCATGGATAGCCCATATGAATAGCCATAGAAGGATGTTTAGCTTCAGTTCCAACGCCTCGCGGCTCTTGATGTTTGGGAAACGCCGCTTGAGATATTTGGCGAGATGTGCCACGCCCTCGCTGAACGTCATGCAGAGCCATAGCACCAGAAAGAACCAATACCCGTCAAACCGACCAAGACAATACTCTATCGGGCTCATCTTGTGGACCAGGCAGTATATTGCCGAGAAACCTATCAGATAGCCCCATAGAAACTTTGTACGCTTGATATACAGCGACTTACCGATAGGCTCGCCATGGTTCTTTAGCGCCAAGAGCATTGCGCTGATTATGAAGAACATATATATACCGAATGACTCTCCGGTATATCGTATATGATTGGTGGTGACATGAAACGCCAACCACGATGTATGCGTCGCAGCCATGGCAAGGAGCGCGAAGCCCCGTGCCAGATCTAAACTTTTATCTCTTTTTACCATTAAAATTTATTTCACAATTCCCTTCTCGAGATACTCCTCAAGGTTTGTGCGTATATGTTCGCCGGCTCTCTCCACGGCGACCTTCGCCATGTCGGAGTCCACCATGCGTTTTATCAGCTCCTCAAAGCGTGTTTTCTGTGGATTCCAGCCCAATACTCGTTTTGCTTTAGCGGGGTTGCCCCATAGATTTACCACGTCGGTGGGGCGATAGAAGTCTGCCGACACCTCTATGAGGACACGTCCCGTGGCGGTGTCGATACCCTTCTCGTTGATACCCTCACCCTCCCAGCGGATATTGATACCTACATATCGGAATGCTATCTCGGCAAATTCGCGCACGGAGTGCTGTTCACCGGTGGCTATCACGAAGTCATCGGGGGTGGGCTGCTGCAGTATTAGCCACATACACTCCACATAGTCTTTGGCGTAACCCCAGTCACGCAGCGAGGAGAGGTTGCCCAGATAGAGTTTATCCTGCTTACCCTGTGCTATACGTGCTGCCGCGAGGGTGATTTTGCGGGTGACGAAGGTCTCGCCGCGGCGCTCACTCTCGTGGTTGAAGAGGATGCCCGAGCAGCAATACATGCCATACGCCTCGCGGTACTCTTTGACTATCCAGAAGCCATAGAGTTTAGCCACGGCATAGGGGCTATATGGGTGGAATGGTGTCTGTTCATCCTGTGGTGCCGCCTCCACTTTGCCATACAGCTCAGAGGTGGATGCTTGGTAAATGCGGCAAGTGTCTGCCAGTCCGGCTATCCTCACCGCCTCCAACACGCGCAATACGCCTACGGCATCTACATCGGCGGTAAACTCCGGCGAGTCAAACGACACCTGCACGTGGCTCTGCGCCGCCAGGTTGTATATCTCGTCGGGACGCACCTTGCTCACTACCTGCAACAGGCTCATCGAGTCCTCCAAATGGGCATAATGAAGGTGAAACCCGCGACGCCCCTCCAGATGAGCTATGCGCTCTCTGAAATCCGTACTGCTGCGTCTGATGGTGCCGTGCACCTCATATCCTTTCTCTAATAGAAGTTCCGCCAGATAGGAGCCATCCTGCCCCGTAACGCCGGTGATTAATGCCTTTTTCATTATGCTGTGTATTGTGTGTCGGTGTCACCACTTCTTGAGCTTTAGTCGCTGCAAAATGAGGTCGAGACCTTTGATGATATAACGTATAGCGTCGATAAATCTATTGCTTCTCACATGGTTTTTGCGATATGCCAATATATGGTCGCGCATAATCTGCACGTGGGCTTTAAATCCGGAGGTGGAGGTGGAGCCGAAGCGCATAGCCACGCAGTCATGGTTGACATATCGTGTGGAGATGCGCCCGATGTATATCATGCGTAGCAGCATCTCGAAGTCAGCGGCTATCTTGAAGTCGGTGTCGTAGGGGAGGAAGCGGTCATAGACCTCTTTGCGGCAATAGAACGTGGGATGCGCGGGCTGGAAGCCCATCAACATATGCCAGGGTCTGAATCCGCGTGAGGAGTAATAGCGCACTACCTTGGTGGTATCTGTGGGATCCACGTAATGCAGGTTGGCATAGACGGCATCCACGGGGTTCCCCTCCTTGTCGGCTTCAAAATTGCTTATCAATAATCTCACCACGTCGCTATCGGTGAAGAAATCGTCGCTATTGAGGATTCCCACCACGTCGCCGGTGGCCATAGCCATCCCTTTGTTCATGGCGTCGTAGATACCCTTGTCGGGTTCGCTGACATAGCGCAAACGGCCGTGATAGCGCGGCTCATATTCACGCACTATCGCCATAGTGTCGTCAGACGACGCTCCGTCAACTATGATATGCTCGATATCATAATGACTCTGTGCCAAGACGCTCTCCAGTGTGTCACGCACCGTAGTAGCGCTATTGTAGGTGGCTGTAATTATTGATACTTTCACTGTCAATATTATATAACGGAGTTTGTGTGAAATAATTTTATATCACGAACTCCGGTGTTTCATTCTCGCCTCTCAGCCAGCCATAAAGGCGCACAAAAGAGGCTGCGATTTTTTCAGGACGGTAGTTATCCTTTATCAGGGCCTTGCCGCGCTCCCCCATTTCTGCAATTGTTGCGGGGGAATAGTCGATGTAACGGCGCATCGTCGTCACTATCTCTGAGTAATCTATCCAGGAGCCGCAACGGTGTGCTTGGAGCGCCTCCCATGGTGATGTCTTGACGGCTATCACCGGTGTGCCGCATAGCAATGCTTCCGCTGCCGACATACAGAAATTCTCATAGCGGCTCACCACTGCCAATGCCGAGAGTGTGGATAACAGCTCATAGCGTCGCATCCCCGACAGGTGTCCGGTGAAGACGACGTTGTGCAAACCCAGGTCGCGCACCAACTTATGCAGCTTTGCCACATAAGCGGCGTCACCGCTGCCCATGATATACAACTCGGCATCCTTACGGTCCACCGCGGCGAAGCTCTCTATCAGCAGTTCCAGGTTCTTCCACGGATGTAAGCGGCCCAAGTAACCGATACGTCGCGGCACTCTTTGCACCTTGATTTGCTCTAAGCCTTCGGGTATCTCTATAGGGTTGGGGATGAGGGCTATCGGCGTTTTGAACCCCAGCTCACGTATATAGTCCGCTTCGGCTTGCGAGGTGGCATGAAGCACCGTGGCTCGGCGTATATCCTCGTCAAAAAGCAGCTTACGCGCTATCCGTTTCCTGAACGAGGAGCGTTGCAACGCTTGTGGATAAAGCATCCCGTGAGGCGTGATGATATATGGTTTACCCTTCTTGCGGGCATATTCGCAGGTGGCATGGTTGATATATAGCCATAGCCCGTGGGCATGATATATATCGGCATCCAGACGCTTTAGCTCACGCTTCACATTGGCTGAATATTTATACGGGCTGCGGGTATCGTCGGCTACCAGATGCGCCCACGACACCCCTTCGGGTATCAAGGAATCTTTGGGACGATACGACAATAACTCGGCACCTTCGCTATGAAGATGCTTCATCATGGTGGCGACACACACAGAGAGGCCACCCCAATCTTCATCTATTGATGATGATGTATGCAGTATCATCTTTTAAACCTGTCTGTTATAAGGCTGCGAGTCTCCTTATCTAAACCCACAAAATAAACAGTGCCTACAAAGATAACACTTGAAAACGATATTTTGCCTAAAATTTTTAAAAGATTATCACCAAAACCTAAATAATTTATGAAAATAGGGAACGGCAAGGTGATTAAGAGCACTAAAATTATGGGTAAAACGACCCGTCTTAGATAGCCTGAAATAGGCATCTCGAGCTTGCGGCTAGCCATGAATATTCGTGCTGCGAGCACCATCAGCGCTACGATGATATACACCACGTAAACGCTGCTTGAGGGTGCGCCTTGCTTCAATGCGATGTAGGATATGGGAAAATTGAGCAGCAATATCAGCGATGTCACTATCTGGAAATTGCGTATCTTGCCTGTGGCTTTCACCATGACGTCGGCAAAGATACCCATGGCGTCTATCACCACGCCTATCACTATCAATCGGCAGAAGAGCGCAGCGGACTCCGGCACCTCGGCAAGCCACAACGCCAGTATCGCTTCCATATTGAAACATAGCGGGATGGCTACCAGCAATAATAGATATACGGCTATCAACGTGCCACGATAATAGAGTGTCATGCATGGCCCGTATTGTCGCTCGGTATAATTGCGTATCAGGCGGGGCGAGAAGGGTAACTCCACGTTGCGCATGAGGTTCATGAAGAGGCTCTTGACATATGCAGCGATACCTGCCGAGGCGTTAGCCACGGGACCGCAGAAGATGTTGAGCAGTATCTCCACGCCTTGGTTGGAGATATTCAGCGCCATCTCCCACAGCATACTCCATCCTGAAAAACTTATCAATCTGCGATACAAGCTGTTACGACGCGGCGTTTGTAGTTCTATACGTTGGTGTGTGAATGGTCTTTTGGCTGACATATATATTATGAGCACCACCACTCCGCAAAGCATGTAGAATAGTCCGTAAAGCGGCAATCTGTCGGTATCGAAGAGGAAAAGCAGGAATGTCAGCGCCAATTTGAGCACACTGTCCACCACCTCCACGGCGGCGATTATGCCTATCCTCTCCTGCGCCACCAATAGTGCGGTGAAAGGTATGCGCATGATATACAGCAGCACGGAGCCCACCAACGTCTGATAGAGCCAAAAGAGCGCTGTCGGGGAGGTGGCAGCCACGCTGATGCGGGTCTTGACGAGGTATAGTCCTATCGTCTCTGCCAACAACAATACAGCCAGCGCCACACCGATATGTATCACCAATGCGGCATTAAACACCCGCTTAAGTCCCGCCAAGGAGCCTTTGCCCAGCTCCACGGCGAAGAAGCGCTGCACCGTCACTGCCATCGAGGTGGTGATGAAGCAGAAGATGGTGGAGATGCCATACACTACTCTGAACACGCCGAAATCCACCACGCCCAATGCTTGAAGCAACAGGCGTGTGGCATACAAGGCTATCAACGTGGTGATGATAGTGCGACCATATAGTGATGCGACGTTACGAAACAACATTCTTTCTCTTCGTTAACGCCAGCCACAAGACCGGACAGATAGGACTACCCGCGGCTACCACATACCCTTCGGCGGTCATGTGTATCGCTAGGAAGGCTAGCAGGGTAAGCAGCAGCAGGCTATAGTTGGTGTAGTATTTCACATTGTCGTAAACGCGCTTGATAAATATTAAGGCGAAGGCGGCGAACCCTACCACGCCCAAGGAGGATAGGAGAAACAGCCAGCTACTCCCCGGCTCTATACGGCCTATCGTCGATACGTCGTCAAAGGGGTTCAAGGCGGTGTTGCGGTAACGATAGGAGGAGAAGCCCACACCGATAATCGGGGACTCTTTAAACTCGCGGATACGGTTCTCCCAGCGGTTGGCGCGGCTACTGAGGTATGAACCATGGCTCTCGGAGTACTCCACTTTCTTCTCCATGAGTTCTGTGAAGGGTACCACCATGGCTGTGGCCATCAGGAGCGCTATCACTACCCCTACGATGTTCTTGACGGTTAATATCCGTTTCTTGCCAAACAGCACGCCTGCCACGATGGAGACGATAAGGGCGAAGGCGACACCTGCCATAGCTACGCGCGAGGCAGCGACAACCAACATAGCCACTAATATCACCAATGTTACGCTATAACAAACCAGTTTAATCTTATTGCGACACGCCACGTCGAAGATGCGGTAGAAGAGGTATATGATGCTCACGGCACAGACTCCCGCCATTACCATCACGTTAAATTTACTGAAGGGCCAGAATGCTTCCACGTAGCCTGAGACAGCGAGTTTGGTGGTGTAGGCTATCATGGCGAACAGCGATATTGCGGTAAACGCTATGCATATCAGCTTTAAGGTCTTACGACGAAGCCTGTCGAGGGTCTCGGAGATGAATAGCGGGCCATAACAACAGAGGAATATGAGGAAGAATATTAATCGGCGCCATGGCTGATATTCGTCGATGATATAGTTGTTGAGGATGGAGAAGGCGCAAACGAGCAGAAACGCCACCAGCGACATTGAGATAGAGAGTCGCTCCTTGCGTATCAGCACGGCTATCAACAGTAGAAACGCCGACAGCACCATCAGCTCCACGCTCACCATAGACAGTTGCAGTGACTGTGGATTTATCACTCGCAACAAGGGCACCGCGGCCAATATCCACGGCAATATTTTCAGTATGGCATTAGCAAGCTTTTCTGATATCATATTAGACAGATTATGTTATAAAAAAAGCACCGACATCAACATCGGTGCTATGCTTTTAGAGCACCTCTAACTCAGAGGTGAATAATAGGCACCGAGGGGATCTCGATGCCTATTATCTCTATATTTTATTTCTTGTCCTTGCCGTAGGCATAGCCATAGCCATAACCGTAGCCATAACCGTAGCCGTAGCCACTGGTGATCTCCGTACCGTTGAGAAGCAGACACATATTCTTGTATTTCTTCTCCTCGTAGAGGGAGCTTACCATAGAAAGGAGACGACGATCGAAGAGACCGCTGCGGATAACGAAGATAGTGGTATCCACATACTGGTTCAGGATGCGAGAGTCTGCCACGACCTCGATAGGAGGACAGTCGAAGAGGATAATGTCGTATTCGTTTTTGAGCACATCCAAGAGCGCTTTGAGACGGTTGCTGTAAAGGAGCTCCGAGGGGTTGGGCGGCAATTTGCCGACAGGTATCATGTCGAAGCCCTCAGTGTCGTTAAGGTTCTTGGTGATGGCGTCGTCAATCTGGGCGGTGCCGATGAGATAATTGGCGATGCCCACAGGAGGATTACCAAAGGCTTTGGAGAGTGATCCGCGACGAAGGTCGAAGTCGATGATCAGCACTTTCTTACCTTTCAATGCCAATGCCATACCGAGGTTCATGGTGATGAATGTCTTACCGGAACCGGGGTTAGCAGAGGTGAGCATGATGGTCTGTGCGCCCTCTTTGTTCAAATCCATGAAGAAGTCCAAGTTTGTGCGAACCACGCGGAATGCCTCATTGATGATGTTTGTGGAGTCGCTGCGAACCACGAGCTTGTGATCCTCATTCATGCGGCGACGCGGCGAGAGGACTCTGCGACGGCCTGAACGGAGAGGAATCTCACCGATGAAGGGCACGCCAATATTCTCGACATCGCTGCGGCCACGTACTTTGGTATCCATATTGGCCTTAACGAAGTAGAAGCCTACGGGTATCAACAGACCGATTACGAATGCTAGGAGATATACGTTAGCGCTGTTGGGCGATACGGGGCCGTAAGGTCCATAAGGCAAGCGCACTACTTGTGTATTATAAGAGGTGAATGCCATGGCCAACTCATTCTCTTCACGTTTCTGGAGCAGGAAGAGATAGAGTGACTCTTTCACCTTCTGTTGGCGTTCTACGGAGAGCAGGTAGTTAGCTTGACGCGGTGATGATGCCAACTGGCTGTTGGTGTTGGCCTCTTGCGCGCGGATACCGCTCATGCGGGTATGGAGGGAGGTGTTATAGGTAGCGGCGGAGTGCTGGATGTTGCGTTTCATGGTGCGCAGTGCTTCACCCTTCTCCACTACCAAGGGGTTGGTAGGACCGCTGGCTGCCAACTGGCGGTTACGCTCTATGACAGCTTGGTTATACTGTGATATCTGGCTCTCGATGCCGGAGTTGGTGAGGCCCATATTGGTGGGGAGTGTCTCCTCGATGGACTCTTTATCCAATTCACCGCGGATGAAATCCAACACTGATATCTGGTTGGACAATTCAAAGTATTGACGTTGCAGGTCGCCTGACTGTTGCAACTGCATCTGAGAAGCGGCGGTGACGTCGGGCACCAAGTGGTTGGATTTATAGGAGGAGATATCTGAATCGACGCTACCCAGCTCGTTTTCTATGACGGCAAGACGCTCGTCGATGAAGCGTGAGGTGTTGTCGGCAATAGTTTTCTTATCATTAATCCATTGGTCGTTGTAAGCTTGAATCACACCGTTAAGGATATCCTCAGCACGATCCGGAGAGGTGTTTTTGATGGTGATATTTATCAATGTACCCTCTTGGGCTTTTGTGTCGCCTTCCAAAGCGGCGGCATATCCTTCGGCAGCTGCTCTCACTGAGACATGGCTATAATAGATAGGAGTGTCGTAATACTTATCACCCCACTCGCTCTTGTCGAGCACGAGTTTACCTACCGGGGTGTTGACCTCCTGTCCTACCACGCCTTTCACTACGCTGCCATCTTCAAAGTCTGAGAGCTCATAGGAGCCGTTCTTGTGAGCATTGATAGTGAAGGAGAACTCTTTATCTTTGTTATTCCCCAGATAAGTCACGGTCACCGGATTTTTCTTATAGATATCCAGCTTACCCAATGAGTGCTCTACGGAATAGAAATTGTTGAGGCTATAGTTTTTCACCACGTTCTCCATCAAGTCGGGAGAGGTGAAGATTGCCAACTCATTATCAAGGTTCGCATACTTAGGCATCACACCGATAGCAGAAAGATCGACACTGGATGCGGCGTTGCCGAATGTGGGGTCTTTAACCAAAATGGTGACGGTGCGGGTATATATCTTCTGTTGGCTGTGTAGATAGACCCAACCTAAGGCTCCGCATACCACCACGGATATCAGGAACCAATACCATTTACGACGCAAGAACATCAAGAAGTCGCTCAGGTTGAACACCGATGCGTCTCCCGAAGCACTGCTCAGTTGTTCTGTTTGTTTGTCTGATTTACTCATTATTGAGCCAATAAATTACTTTTTATTTTACTACTAAGACTATTACTGACATGAGGAAGGAGGCCATAGACATCCAAAGGGACACTGACTTCCAGTTGTTTTCGTTGACAGATGATTGACCCGCGCGGGTGCCGTTGGGCTCGACGTAGATCACATCGTTCTGTTGCAGATAATAAGCGGGGGAATCATAGATATTGCTGCTGCGCAAATCTAGTTGATAAGTGGTACGTTTACCATCTAATTCGCGGATAACTTTCACGTTGTCGCGACGACCGTAGATGGTCAAATCGCCGGCTTCCGCCAATGCTTCAAGAATGGTGGAACGCTCGTTGATGATATTGTATCTACCGGGGCTCTTCACCTCACCGGTGACGGTATAATAGAGGTTGGTGAAATCTACCACCACTACAGGCTCTTTCACCAAGTCTTTGCTGACAAGTTCTGTTTTGATTTTAGAGGCTATCTGCGTGCGGGTCAATCCACCTACGTTGACTGTTCCGAGCACGGGCATCAGGATATTACCGTTTTCATCTACGGTGTAGCTTTTAAGTGCATCTGTGCTGCTGGAGGTATTGGTCTCACTCTGCGACAAGCGTTTGGTGGGCTCTGTCAATGCGAACAATGCCGCGGTAGCCGGGTCGGAGCAGTTGACCACTACTTGTAGCTTATCGTTGGGACGCGCCACTACTGCATCGTGGCTGGCTATCGGCTCGGTGACGCCTACTGTGGCATCCTGCAGATACACCACTTTCTGGGTAGAGTTGCACGAACTCATAAACATTGCCACTACTACTGCAGCAACCATTAATATCTTCTTATACATGGTAGGTTATTTTGTTTCTGTCTGTTGTTTTTTATGTTTTTAATTTGTTCTGAATCGCCATCTTTTTAATGTTTTTTAACATCCAAAATATAGCCATCCCATTCTTATCTCATCTATCACCTATCTTTGCGAAGTTAAATCCACAGACACAGCCAGAGTCCATCCTGACGCGTTATCAGTCTGAACATCAACGATTTAGTCTGCTTTTTCGTTTCTTCCAAAAAATAGCATCGTGTAGCAATGCTTTAACATAGGCAGAACAGATGTTATAATTTCCTGCAAAGTTAGAATTTTTTTTTGAATATCAACTATTTTTCAAAGTGTTGATAATCTTTGAGTGTTTTCCAGCTACCACCCCACTTAAAGCCGTGACGTACAAAGGCTTTATATAGGGGGTCCTGCTCATCGATTTTGTATTTAAACTGTTTGGAGCGGTTGGCATATTGTCGTGCCGCCTCGGGGCTCACATACACACCCTTTCCTTTGCCACGGTTCTTGACATAGGGGTTGTAGAAGGGGTTCACGTCTATGGCTTTTCCTTCGGCATGTTTGCTGAGCTTGGTGGAGCCCGCCACTACGCGGAAGTTAAAGCAACTGGTATTGTTCACGGCCATCGACGCTTCATCGCTGGCGTCGTAGTCGTCAATGAGTGTCATGCGCTCGATGGGGTAGGCTATCTCATACATCTCGCGGAAGATTTCCAACAGGTCTGCGGCTATGCTTTCATGGCATACGAGCTCACCTTTAACCACCTGTCCATCACCGTCGTAATGCAGCACAGTGACGTAGCGCAACGAGTCGCGTGGTATGGTGCAATTCTCCTTATAAGAGCGTCCATACATCCTTTCAAACAAGGCATCACTGATAGGATAAATCTGAAAATCATCAGCTGAGACCGTCTCCTTCACGGAACCGGATACCGCGGTGGTTGTCACCTGTTTATCTTGTGCATTCGCACATATTCCTATTAGTAATGCGGCAATTATTAATATCTTTCCCATAACTGCGCAAAGTTACTGATTTTAATTGATTAAAAAAAATTTTGTAACTTTGCTTTCTAAATTATACCCGAAGACTTCTTAACAGACAATGGAAGAGAATTTACCCATCAACAATAGCGCCATCGGCGGTTATGACGATGATTCAATACGCACCTTATCGTGGAATGAGCATATTCGACGCCGCCCCGGTATGTATATCGGTAAGCTCGGCGACGGCACCCATCAAGAGGATGGCATCTATGTGCTCGTCAAAGAGGTGATAGACAACTCTATAGATGAATTCAACATGGGAGCCGGCAAACGCATCGACATCTCTATCACCGAAGAGGGTATGGTGACGGTGCGCGACTATGGCCGAGGCATCCCCCTGGGAAAAGTGAAGGATGTGGCCTCCGAAATCAACACCGGAGGTAAATTCGACGATAAAAACTTCAAGAAATCTGTCGGTCTGAACGGTGTCGGTCTTAAAGCCGTCAACGCTCTCTCGGAATGGTGCAACGTGGCAAGCGTCCGCGACGGGCAACGCGTGGAGGTGAAGTTTAAATTCGGCGCCGTGGAGAGCGAGTCTGAACCGCTGCCCACCGACGAACTTAACGGCACCAGCGTGCAGTTCCTCCCCGACAAATCACTCTTCACAAACTTCAAGTTCAATATGGACTTTGTGAAGAATATGATCAACAACTACACCTACCTCAACGCAGGTCTCAGCATATATCTCAACGGTCAACGCTACTACTCCCGCTCCGGTCTTCTCGACCTGCTCAAGGAGAACCTCACCTCAGAGCCGCTATACCCCATCATCCATCTCAAGGGTGAGGATATAGAGATAGTGCTCACCCACACCGACCACTACGGCGAGGAGTACTACTCCTTTGTCAACGGCCAACACACCTCTCAGGGTGGCACACACCTCACTGCGTTCCGCGAGGCTGTGTCCAGGACCATCAAAGAGTTCTCGGGCAAAGGTTATGAATACTCCGACATTCGCAACGGCATGGTGGCAGCTGTGAGCGTCAGGATACAGGAGCCGGTGTTTGAGTCGCAGACCAAGACGCGTCTGGGTAGCCGCGAAGTGGCGCCTAACAGCACCCTTACTATTAATAAATTCGTAGGCGACTTCATCAAGAAGGAGCTCGACGACTATCTCCATAAGAACACCGACACGGCGGAGATCATGCTCACCAAGATTGCCACTACAGAGAAGGAGCGCAAGGCTATGGCGGGCGTCGCCAAGTTGGCGCGTGAACGTGCCAAGAAGGTGAGCCTACACAACAAGAAGCTACGCGACTGCCGCATCCACTACAACGATCAGCAGAAGGGCAACGCCACCCCCGACCGCCGCGACGAATCAGCGATATTCATCACCGAGGGTGACTCCGCGTCCGGTACTATTACTAAGGTGCGCAACGCCGAGACTCAGGCTGTGTTCTCACTGCGCGGTAAGCCGCTAAACTCCTACGGCATGACGCGCGAGGTGGTTTATAAGAATGAGGAGTTCAACCTCCTCCAAGCCGCACTAAACATTGAGGATGGCATCGAAGGATTGCGCTACAACAAGGTCATCATCGCCACCGATGCCGATGTCGATGGTATGCATATCCGTCTGCTCTGCATCACCTTCTTCCTAATGTTCTTCCCCGACCTCATCAAGAAGGGACACGTGCATATCCTCCAGACACCACTATTCCGCGTCAGAGACAAACGCCTCACTAAGCGTAAAGCAAAAGCTAAGAACAGCGAGGAGGAGAAATCTACCTTCTACTGCTATAGCGATGAGGAGCGCGAGGCTGCCATCAATAAGCTGGGCAACAACGCCGAGATTACACGATTTAAAGGTCTCGGTGAGATCAACGCCGCGGAGTTTGCCGACTTCATCGGCCCCGAGATGCGCCTCGACACTGTCAAGATACGCAAAGGGGACTCCGTGGATAAGCTGTTGGAGTTCTACATGGGCAAGAATACCCCCGACCGACAGAACTTCATCATCGACAACCTGGTTGTTGAAGAGGAGGGCGAGGTATGAGAAAAGCTATCTTCCCCGGCAGCTTCAACCCCTTCACCCCGGGCCATGAGGATATCGTGGAGCGCGGTCTCGCCATCTTCGACGAGGTGGTGATAGCCATAGGCTGCAACCCCGATAAGCCGGAAGCGATGCAGAAAGCCGAAACCAACAGAGCCATCATCGCCGAGCGGTATGAAGCCAATCCCCGCGTGTCGGTCATCATCTATCACGGTCTCACCGTGGATGCCGCCAAGGAGAACGGCGCCACGTTCATACTCCGCGGCGTGCGCTCACACAGCGACTACGAATATGAGATGAACATGGCAGACGTCAACCGCCGTCTATCAGGCATCGACACCGTCATCCTCACTGCACGACCCGAATTGGCTTGCTTCTCCAGCTCCATCTTCCGCGAACTGGAGAGATATGGTAAAACGTTACGAAACCCATTAAACGATAAACAATGAAGAAACTACTAATCATGGCAGGAGCACTATGCGCGCTATGCATACTCTCCAATGCCGGCAACATAACACCGTCAAAGAAGCTGCAACTCGCCGAGGCGATTGTGGCAAACTACTACGTTGACACTATCAACGAAGATAAGGTGGTGGAGGACGCCATCGTGGGTATGCTCAAGGAGCTGGACCCCCACTCCACCTATACCAACGCCGAGGAGACCAAGGAGATGACAGAGCCTCTCGAAGGATCATTCTCCGGAGTGGGTATCACTTTCAACATGAACCAAGACACCCTCTATGTGCTCCAGACCATCAATGGTGGTCCCTCGGAGCGTGTAGGCATCCTGGCAGGCGACAGAATCATCAGCGTCAACGACACCGCCATAGCAGGAGTGAAGATGAAAAACTCAGCTATCATGAAGCGTCTGCGCGGTCCTAAGGGCACCAAGGTCAACGTCAAGGTATTGCGCCGCAACGCCGGCCAACCCGACAAGACCATCGACTTCACCATCACCCGCGCCGATATACCTATCCGCTCCGTTGACGCCGCTTACATGGCTGACGCGACTACCGGTTATGTGAAGCTCAACAAGTTTGCCGCCAACACCTACGAAGAGTTTGCCGAAGCGGTGAATAAGCTCAAGAAGCAGGGTATGCAGAATATCATCATCGACCTCACCGACAATGGTGGCGGTTATCTGGGCACCGCGGGCGAAATCCTTGGCGAGATTCTTGAGCCCGGCTCCCCCGCCGTTTATACCGAGGGCACCAACTCCGAGCGACAGGTCTTCACCGCCCACCCGTCAAAGAAAGTGCCGCTACTGGATGGCTGCCGCATCGCCGTGATGGTCAACCAATACTCCGCCTCCGCCTCCGAGATACTCACCGGTGCCGTTCAGGACTGGGACCGCGGAGTGGTGGTAGGACGCCGCACCTTTGGCAAAGGATTGGTGCAACGCCCCTTCCCCTTCCCCGACGGCTCTATGATTAAGCTCACCATAGCGCACTACTACACCCCCTCGGGCCGCGACATACAGAAGCCTTACACCAAAGGCAACCAGAAGGACTACGCCCAGGATATCCTCGACAGATACAACCGCGGCGAGTTGATGCACGCCGACAGCATCCATTACGTGGATTCGCTCAAGGTAAACACCCTCAAGAACCACCGTGTCATATATGGTGGCGGTGGCATCTCCCCCGATAAGTTCGTAGCCCTCGACACTACCCGCATGACAGACTATTACCGCAACGTGATGGCTAAGGGTCTGCTAAACCAATATAGCATCGCCTACACCGACGCGCACCGCAAAGAGCTCAAGAAGCGCTACGCCAACGAGGACACCTTCGCCGACCAATTCTCCGTCACCGATGATATGCTCAAGGAGCTGGTGGCTATGGCCGACAAGGAGAAGGTGGAGTACAACGAGGAGCAATTCAACATCAGCAAAACGCTATTCCAGGATGTGATAAAATCCATGGTAGGCCGCGACGTATATACCGACGAGACCTTCTATAAGATATGGAACCGCAGCAACGATATCTACATCGAGGCGCTACGTCTGATTAATTCTCCGGAATACGACACTCTATTAGGAAATTAGTACCTACTACCTCTCCCCTCTTATCCATACACAAAACAAAGGCATTATGAGGAAAAATCTATTATACATCGGCATTGCCGCGACATTGCTTACAGGTATTCTCTCCGACACCACAGCCAGTGCGCAGCGTTTCCGCTACGTGAAATATCCGGCGCTATTCAATCGTGAGAAAACCAAAGAGGCTGAGCCACGCAGCGTCGAGGAGATAATAGAGTCTTTGCCTCCGCTATACTACAACGACTCCACACAGTTCATCGCCTCGGGGATATATATCTTCAACGGCGACGTGGTGCCGCCCCTCCCCGACTCGATTAGCGTGGAGAAACTGCAGCCGCGCCTCACGAAAAGAGGTGCCGACATCACTGCATACCATGAGCCGCAATGGCTCACTGAGGGGATCACCCGCTACAATGCGGCAAAACGTGTCGATAACATTTATATGCTGTCGCACCCCAAGCAGATAGAGTTCTTCAGCTGGGACCTCCCCGAGCCGCCGGAGCTGATGACTATCAATAATATGCAGCCTACCCCCGCGGCACGCGACATCCCCGAGCCATCGCTGCCACAACTGCAAGAGACGCCGCGTGACCTCAGAAAACGGCATTGGCTACACACCGCGGCAGCTAGCGTACAGTTCTCGCAAGCATACATCTCCCCTAACTGGTATCAAGGTGGCGAAAACAATGTCACCCTGCTTATCAATGGCCAGTGGAACGTAAAACTTAATCAGGTATATCATCCCAACCAACTGCTGGAGAGCACCTTGCTCTACAAATTAGGTCTCTACTCCACCCCCAACGACGATTACCACAACTATTCCATCTCTGAGGACCTGTTGCAATGGAACCTCACCGCCGGTCTGAAGGCGTTCAAGAAATGGTATTATAGCTGCAACGTGCAGTTCAAGACGCAACTGCTACACAACTATGGCACCAACTCCGAGGTGATGAAGGCGGCGTTCATGTCGTCGGGAGAGTTGAACGTCGGTCTCGGTATGACCTATTCCACCGAGAATAAGAAGCGGGGACTGAAGTTCCAGGCATCCTTGGCGCCATTGTCCTATAATCTCAAGACCTGTTTGGACAAGAACGTTGACCCCGCGCTGTTCAGCATCCCCGATGGCAAAAAGAGCACCAACGAGTTTGGTAGCTCCGCCGACCTAACCATGACATGGCAACTAGCCTCGAATATCACATATACCTCGCATATGTTCCTCTTCTCCAACTACAAATATTTCACCGGAGACTGGGAGAACACCTTCAACTTCACCATCAACCGCTTCCTCAGCACTCAGATCTACATCCACGGTCGTTTCGACTCCTCGGTAGGCACTGAGTCTAAGGGCTGGAAGAAATGGATGCTCAAGGAGATACTAAGCTTCGGATTCGTCTACACCTTCTCCACGGTGCCAAATAAGAAATAATCGGTCATCAACAATTAGCTATACACAGACAGAATGTACACCCTCTCTCCCCGCGCACTAGCGCTATTCAGCATACTCTATATCACTACGCTATTGACAATCGCCAATGCCGAGTCGCCGGTCATCACCTACGACGATGCCGTCAAATATTGCGACACCCACCCCATAGACAACGTGGAAGGGATATGGCAGATCACAGGCGACAATGTCTCGGTATTTATCCGCAAAAAGGATAACACCCTCACCTCCGACTACACTATCACCGTGGTGGATTGCCACGACGCCTTCACCTCCTGCGGAGAAGTGATTGGCACCCTCCAACCCACTGCCGACGATAAGGAGTATAAGCTTACCCTCTACACCCTCCGCGACAATAAATCGGGGCTCTTCTCCACCCCCGACGATTGTCTGGCAAAGCTCACCCAACAAGGGTGTGCCATGGTTTTCTCCAACGACAGCAAACGAAAATTCAAGATAAGTTTCAATCCGTTGGCACTGTTGCCCCGCTTCTGGCGCATCATACGCATCACACCCGAGACGCAGACAGAGCAATATAAGCGCGGCATGATCAAGGAGTATCCCACCTATGACCACAACGGCTCATATCGCCATATCCCTCGGTATCTATAACATCTCATTCTTAACAGAAAGCTATTCATTATTATGGTCTCATTTCGCAAAAATATACATAAGCTAATTAACATTTCACTATTAGTGCTGACAGCCCTGGTGGTACTCCCCGGCAACGCCAAGAAGATAAAGACACATGGAGGCAGCGTCAAGTATGACACCAACGACGCCAACTATACCACCGGCTCCTTCATGGTGGCATCGGAGTGTGACGACTGCAACAGCGGCTACCATCTCAGCCAAGTCTATTTCTCGGGCTACGACAAGACCGCAGGGTCGGACCTGGAGACATTCTTCGTCACCAACAACACCGACAGTGAGATGAGCGCCATCTCCTTTTACCTTGAATACCTCTCCACCGACGGCCGCCAATTTCACAAACGATTCCTCAAACTGGAGTGCGACATCCCCGCCTCCGAGACCCGCAAATTCGACGTCAAAAGCTGGGACAAACAGCACTCATTCCACTACATCGACAGCAACCCCGGCAAGAACAAAACCACCCCTTACAGAGTGCGCGTCATCCCCGTCGCATACTGGCTCAAATTCAAAGAGCA
>CAZLJS010000004.1:0-27897 GCA_964559895.1 uncultured Sangeribacter sp. | reverse complement strand
TTGGCATAGGCTATAGCTTTAAGGATTATAAATCAGCATCCTTATCATCATATAGTGGAGCGTATCTGACATTAGGTTTGCGCTTCTAGTAAGAATTAACAAACGATAACCGGATAATATAATGGCAGGATAAAATCTTTTTATCTTGCCATTTATCGTTACGAGTCGCCGCAGTTTGCTACTCCGTAGCTTCCCGTGAAAATAAAAATGGTTGATAATCTTTTGATTATCAACCATTTGGAGTGCGCATGAAGGGACTCGAACCCCCACGTCGTAAGACACTAGATCCTAAGTCTAGCGCGGCTACCAATTACGCCACATGCGCTTGCTTAGTGCTCGGTTATTCCCGATTGCGAGTGCAAAGTTAATACATTTTTTTTATCCGCACAAGGGTTTTGCGTAGAAATTTTTTATTGAAAATTTATGATGGTGATATGTAGATGGTTAGCATTGAAAAATTTCTTGTCGGAGGCTGAAATTATGACAAATTTCCGCTTAAAGAAGAAAATAATTCGAGAAATATTGTAGATGTTGTGGTAATTATGTATTTTTGCATTAAAATTAGTTAAGTGATGGGTAAAGAGAATATCATAATAGTGATAGGTCGCCAATTTGGTGGCGGAGGCAGAGCGTTGGGGCGAATAATCTCCGATAAGCTCGCCATCCCTTTTTATGATAAGGAGCTGATAGATGAAGCGGCTACCCACTACGGTTTCGACGCTTCGCTGATGGCTCACGCCGATGAGAAACGTCCATCGATGCTCCGCTCTATCGTGGAGTGCGTGTATGGCAACGTCTCACCGTCCTATGACTTCTCATCGCTGAGTGTGGATAGACTATATGAGATGCAGAGCCGCGTGATTGAGCGCATTGCCGAAGATGGAAACGCGGTCTTCGTGGGCCGCACCGCCGACTACGTGTTGCGCGCCAATCCTAGTGTGGTCAGCGTCTTTATCCATGCCGACGTTGAGGCCCGTGCCAAACGTATCGTGGAACGAGGTGACTGCGCCACGATAGAAGAGGCGGTGGAGCTGGCCCAAAAGAAGGATAAGCTCCGCAGCGAATACTACAACTATTTCACCGGTAAGAAGTGGGGTAGTGCCGACAACTACGATCTCTCGATAGATATGTCGGTAATCACGCTGCAGGAGGCTGCCGACTTGGTGGTGGCGTTTGCCAAAGCCAAACTCGGTAAAACAAAATTATAGAGAATTTAGTTAGCTAAATAAAAGAACTAAGCATTATGCAACAGAGATCAATACTAATGATATATCTATTCGCCCTGATAGGGGGAATATTGCTCACCATACTTCATTCAAGAGCAAACCTGTTTGAAGGTATCGTGGTGGTGATAGGGGTGCTGTTTATCGTGCCTTGTCTGTATATGTTGTTTGGTCTGATAGTCGATTATTTACGCTATAAGAGGATGAAAAAGGCGGGAGAGGAGATACCCGTTAGCCACGACTTTAAGTCGCTGCGATGGCTGATGTTGGTTCCCATCGTCGGAGGCTTGCTCTTTGGATTATTTCTGGTGATGCAGCCGGTCTTTTTCGTCAAATATCTGATATACACCTTTGGTGCGGTGATGTTTCTATGCGGTCTCACGCAGAGCCTGTTTCTTATCTCCGCCATTAGGTATTATCACGTCTCCGCATGGTGGATAGTGGTGCCCCTGATAGTAATGTTGGCGGGCGTCGCGGTGTTTATCGTCGGAGCAGAGAAGATAGAGAGCGCTATCACCTTGCTCACAGGGATAATGCTGATACTCTATTCTGTCAACGGCTTTATCAGCTTCGTGCAGAGGGAGTCGCGCTTGCGACAGATACAACTTCTACAACAGATTTAGAACGCATCACGGGCTGCAACGAGTAAGCCCGCAAGGATAAATAATACAATAGTGGCGCGGTCTGTCGCTACCACCATCAACGGAGGTAGAGGAAAGTCCGGGCAACATAGGGTACCATGCTTCTTAACGGGAAGCGATTGGCGACAGTCGGTCAGTGCAGAAGAGAACGACCGCCGCGTAAGCGGTAAGGGTGAGAAGGTGGGGTAAGAGCCCACCAGCGTGTATGGCGACATATGCGGCTGTGCACACCATGGGTTGCAATGTCGAATATACCGGCGCTTAAAGGGCGACCCGCTCTATGCCGGAGGGTAGGCAGCTTGAACTGTCGGGCGACCGATAGTCTAGATAAATGACAGAAAGATGACTCGTCATCTACATAACCCGGCTTACAGTGCCGCTATTGTTTTTATTTTCCTATCGCGGAATATTGTGTTTACAGACTTTTGTGACTAATATTATGGGAGAAAAAAATAGATTGTCTAATGCTATGACGCGAGTGAAAGCGTGTGTAGATTATCTGTGCGTTGGCGTATGGAAAGATGCTCGCGACAACGTCGGTGTGCGTATCATCAAGACGCTCAACCTGTCGCTGAAGTCCTTCTTCAACAAAGACCTGCAGAGTGCCTCCATGGCGCTCACCTACTCCACGGTGCTCGCGCTAGTGCCCGCCTTGGCGTTACTCTTTGCCATAGGACGCGGCTTCGGCTTCCAGAATCTCCTGCAAGACAGTCTGTATCGCTATTTCCCCTCGCAAACCACCGCTATATCCAAGTCGCTGGAGTTTGTGGATTCCTATCTCAGTCAAGCCTCGCAAGGGGTGTTCGTAGGCATCGGATTAGTGATGCTGCTCTGGACCATCATATCCTTGATGAGCACCATAGAAGCAGCGTTCAATAAGATATGGGACGTGAAGCAGCGCCGCAGTTTCTACCGCAAAGTGTCGGACTATACCTCTATCTGTCTGATGGTGCCGGTGCTAATGGTTTGCAGCTCAGGTATCTCCATCTATATGTCGTCGGCGATAAGTAGCCTGGGAGCCTTAACGCCCCTGCTCAATGTATTGCTCGACGCACTGCCATTCTTCCTGGTGTGCTTGGCGTTCACCCTCTCCTTCCTCCTTTTCCCAAATACGAAAGTTAAATTCAAATATGCACTCTTCTCGGGTGCTATCTGCGGTATCTCCTTCCAGATATTGCAGTTGCTCTTTGTCAACGGCCAGATATATGTGTCGAAGTACAACGCCATCTATGGCTCCTTCGCCTTCCTGCCGTTGATGCTGATATGGCTTCAGCTGTCGTGGCTGATACTGCTCTTCGGCTGTATGCTTACCTATTCTGCGCAAAACGTCTTCTCCTATAACTATATGGATGATATTCGCGACATCTCGCGCAACTATTACCGCGAGGTGGCGGTGGTGATTATGGCCATCCTGGTGAAGCGCTTTGTGAACCAACAGAAACCGGTGAGCGTCACCGAGATAGCCCTGCAATACGGCATACCGGTGCGTCTGGTGTCGATGATTACCGACAAGCTCCACCTTGCCGGACTCACATACTATGTGCTTGACGCCGAGGAACATCAGTGCATGGTTCCCGCGGTAGATGCCCACAGCTACACCGTGGCTGACCTGCTGAGCGCTATCGACGACCAAGGCGCCAAAGACTTTATCTCAGACTTCGACACACGTTATCGGAGCGTGCATGATAAGGTCTCACCTATATTAATAACCAAATATGATGAAGCAAACACCATTTATCTAAAAGATTTGGAGTTTAAATGAGTCATATAGACAAAACATATACACAATATGGAAAAATAACAGAAAAACAATAAAAAATATAGCAAAAAAATACTATAACAAATAAAACTCACGTTATACTATATAAACTCTATTCTACAGCATGGAAATCTGAAAGTTTAACTGTTGTAAAGTTACATAATATAACGCCATAAAACTCTGAACTTAAAGAATAACATCATTATATATGAGCTATCTGAAATTTGATAAGAGATTAATGATAAACCTTGAGCAGTCTCTGCCGAAAGAGATGTTGCGCACAAACAAGAGTGGTGCTTACCACTGCACAACCATCGTAGGGTGCAATACACGTAAGCAGCATGGCTTGTTGGTGATTCCCATCCCCGGCATGGACGATAAGGCGCACGTGCTGTTGTCGTCGCTCGACGAGACAGTTATACAGCACGACGCACCCTTTAACCTAGGTTTACATCAGTATGGAGAAGGGGTATTTAGCCCTAACGGACACAAGTACATTCGCGAATTTAATTGCGAGTCGGTGCCCGTAGTTACCTATCGTGTTGGTGGTGTGGTATTGGCTAAAGAGAAAGTTTTTATCTCACACCAAAATCGTATTTTAATAAAATATACACTGCTGGATGCCCACTCGGCAACCAAATTGCAATTCCGCCCGTTCCTAGCCTTCCGTAATGCCAATGACCTATGTGTCGAGAATGACGCTCTTAATAAAGAGATAAAGCATGTCAAGAACGGTGTCTCATCATGTCTGTATTCCGGTTATCCTGAGCTGTTTATGCAGTTCAACGTCGATGCTAAATGGGTTGACGACGGCCACTGGTATAAGGGGATACAGTATTATAAAGACAAGGTGCGCGGCCTTCCGTATCAAGAGGACCTATGGGTGCCAGGATACTTTGAAGTGCCTATCAAGAAAGGGGAGAGCATCATCTTCTCCGCCTCCACCTTTGAGTCAGACCCGGCGGCATTCGCCGATACTTATGAGCAGGAATTGAAAGTGCGCACTTGCCGCACCAGCTTTTATAACTGCTTGAAAAATAGCGCCAAACAGTTCTATTTAAAGAACAAAAACGGCATGTACCTGATGGCTGGATATCCCTGGTATAACGTGAGAGCGAGAGACGCCCTCATCGGATTGCCGGGATGTACCCTTTCCATCGACCATAAAGATGATTTTATATCAATCGTATGCACATATATAGATGCATTACGCAAGAATGTAGATACCGGAATACCCGATGCCACCATCAAAGAGATAGACTTGCCCGATATCCCATTGTGGCTGCTCTGGACCCTGCAGCAATATAGCAATGACCAGGGCGTGACAGAGTGCCGCGACCGCTTCGGAGATGTGGTGAAAGCCCTCATCGAAATCATCCGTGACGGACGCGTAAAGAACCTCGTGCTGGAGTCCAACGCACTGTTGAGCACCCACGGCGAGGATAAGCCTGTCACCTGGCTGTCAGCCTCAATACAGGGTAAGCCCATCATACCACGCACAGGCTTCGTGCTGGAATTCAACGCATTGTGGTACAACGCACTCTGCTTTGCTCAGAAACTGTTCGACTCCTTGGAGGAGGAGAGAGGCTACGTCGAGGAGCTCCGTCAGCTCTCCGACAGAGTGAAAGAGTCCTTCCTGAGAGTATTCCTTAATAATAATGGGTATCTGAATGATTATGTCACTCCGTCATATACCGACCCGGAGGTGCGTCCCAACATGGCGATAGCTATCGGCTTGGACTACTCACCGCTGGATCGTCGTCAGCGCAAGAAAGTGCTTGACTTCTGCACACGTGAATTGCTCACCCCCAAAGGATTGCGTTCACTATCCCCGCGTTCACCCCTATATACACCTGTATATGTAGGCAACCCCATAGAGCGTGAATATGCGGTACACCGCGGCCCGGCACGCCCGTGGCTATTCGGTTTCTATGCCCAAGCTTATATCAACGTCTTCGGACCTTCGGGATTAGGCTTCATCGAGAGAATGCTTATCGGCTATGAGGATGAGATGATGCAAGGCTGCGTCGGATCACTCTCTGAAATGTATGACGGCAACCCGCCGTACACAGGCCGCGGCGCCGTCTCCACCGCGAAAAACGTGGGCGAGATACTGCGCACCATCAAGCTAATGAAAGAAATAAATCGTCAATTAAACTCTGCTGAAGCGGAGAACTAATACCGTAAGAGAATGAAAGCATTAATGTTTGGGTGGGAGTTCCCCCCTCATATCCTTGGAGGACTCGGAACCGCGAGCTATGGCTTGACAAAAGGAATGCACGCTTGCGGTGATATGGAGATAACCTTCGTGCTCCCCAAACCATGGGGCGACGAAGAGAAATCGTTTGCCAACATCATCGGTGCCAACAGCACCCCCGTGGCGTGGCGCGACGTCTCCGAAGAATATGTGGCAAATCGCATAGGCAAATTCATGGATCCCAAATTCTATTTCGATTTGAGAAGCCATATCTATGCCGATTTCAACTATAAACGTCTGAATGATTTAGGATGTATCGAATTTTCCGGACGATACCCCGACAATCTACTTGAAGAGATCGACAACTATTCCATCGTGGCGGGAGTGATAGCGCGCAGCCTTGACTTCGACGTCATCCACTCCCACGACTGGCTCACCTATCCAGCCGGCATTCACGCCAAAAACGTCACCGGCAAACCTTTGGTGATTCACGTCCACGCCACCGACTTCGACCGTTCACGCGGCAACGTCAATCCAGACGTGTTCCGCATCGAGAAGGACGGCATGGAGAACGCTGACCACATCATCACCGTCAGCAACCTCACCCGCCGCACCGTCATCGAGAAATATGGTATCAATCCGGCTAAAGTGACCACCGTTCACAACGCCGTGATACCATTGGGCGAGGAGTTGCTATCCATCCCGCGCCGCGAGAGAAAAGAGAAAGTGGTCACTTTCTTAGGCCGTATCACTATGCAGAAAGGCCCCGAGTATTTCGTAGAGGCTGCTGCCAAAGTGCTCGCCAAAGATAAGAACGTGAGATTCGTCATGGCAGGCAGTGGCGACATGATGGACGCTATGATTAAGCTAGCCGCAGACAGAGGCATCGCCGACAGATTCCATTTCACCGGATTCCTGAAAGGAAAACAGGTGTATGAGATGCTTGCCGACAGCGACGTATATATCATGCCCTCAGTGTCGGAGCCATTCGGCATCTCCCCCTTGGAGGCTATGCAAATGGGCGTCCCCTCCATCATCTCCAAGCAGAGCGGTTGCGCCGAAATCTTGGACAACGTCATCAAAATAGATTATTGGGATATTGACGCTATGGCAGACGCTATCCATGGTCTTATCTCTTACCCCGCATTCCACAGAGAACTCAAAGTGGAGGGCGTAGAGGAGATGAAAGGTATCACCTGGGAGAAAGCCGGCCGTAAAGTGATTGATATTTATGAGAAAGTCATTAAGAAGTAAAAAGGAAAGTAATTATGAAATCAGTTTGTTTATATTTTCAGATACATCAGCCATTTAGACTAAAACGTTACCGCTTCTTTGACATAGGTAACGACCACTACTACTATGATGATTTCGCCAACGACGAGATTGTCAGCCGCGTAGGTGAGCACTCCTACCTGCCCACTCTCCGCACCCTCAACGAGATGGCGGCCACCTATGGCAACGCCTTCAAATGCGCTATCTCCATCACAGGCACCGCCGTGGAGCAACTCCAGCAATACGTGCCCGAGGTGATTGAGGAGCTTAAGAAACTCGCCGACTCAGGTTGCGTGGAGTTCCTTAGCGGCACTTACTCACATTCCCTCGCCTCCGTGGAGAACGTGGATGAGTTCACTCGTCAGGTGAAGTCTCACGACGCGCTCATCAAGCAACTATTCGGCCAGAAGCCCAAAGTGATACAGAATACAGAACTTATCTATGACGACGATATCGCTCTCTTTATGAGCTCCATGGGCTTCAAAGGTGCCATTACCGATGGCGCTAAGCACGTACTCGGTTGGAAATCACCCAACTATGTGTATGAGGCAGCCACCAACCCCAAGTTTAAGTTGCTCTTTACCAACGATAAACTATCCGATGATATCACGCGCAACTTCAACAACCCCTCATGGCCAGAGTATCCCCTCACAGCCGACAAATATATCGACTGGATTGCCTCCTCACCCGCAGAGGAGCAGCTCGTGAACCTCTTCATGAGCATGGAGACCTTTGGCGAATTCCTTCCCGAGTCATGCGGTATCTTCGACTTCCTGAAAGCGTTGCCCCGCTTCGCCATGGAGCGCGGTATCGAGTTCCTCACCCCGTCGGAGGCCATCAAACGCTTCAACGCTGTAGGTCCCATGCCGGTAGCCAACCCGATATCATGGGCAGACGAGGCCCGCGACATCTCTGCATGGAAGGGCAACGGTCTGCAGAACGACGCCCTTGAGAAGCTCTATGAGCTGGCAGACCGCGTAAACCTCTGCACAGACCGCCGCATCAAACAGGACTGGAACTATCTGCAGTGCGCCGACCACTTCTATTATATGTCAACCAAGAACCTTGGCGACGGTGCCTCACACGCTCTGTTCAGCCCCTACGAGTCCCCATATTCAGCGTTCACAAACTATATGAACGTGTTGGCAGACTTCATCGTGAGGGTAGAGGAGCAGTATCCCGACAGCATCGAGAACGAGGAATTGAACTCACTCCTGCTCACCATCCGTAACCAAGCCACAGAGATAGAGAACCTTAATAAAGAGGTCAACAATCTGCGCAACAATATCCTTCAAGCCGACGACGTCAACAACGCCGCCGTGGCAGTGGCCCCCGCCGAGGAGAAGAAACCAGCCAAGCGCGCTACCAAGAAAGCCGCCGACAAGAAAGCTGACACTGAAGCAAAACCAAAACGTGCTAAAAAAGCATCAAAATAAATAAATCAGTGTGATGTAGAATGGGCAGATGTGCTGTATTACGGCGCATCTGCTCTAGTTTTTTATAGCTAACAGAGATTTTCTAAAAATTTTTGGCTGTTTGTGGTGGAGTATTCTTGAAAATTTTCTAAATTTGCATTATTAATTATAAAATAATGACTGACAGAACTAACTTCACCCCTACCCAAGAGGAGGGAATGAATCTTTACGATCGCATTGTAAATAATGTCGATAGAATAGAACCGGAGTTACCTGATATCATCGCGCAACTGAAAGAGAAAGATGAGTCGGGTCAGTTCCTTGCAAGTAGTGCCCGTTTCCTCGCAGCTATTGATAAACCCCGTTTCCAACAGTATATCAATGAATTAGTAGAAGCGGCAATAAGCAAAGATAGAGAACGTCGCTACATCGGCTCCCTCTTGCAAGCACTCTGGGGTGAGGATTATATGGAGCGTGCGCAGCAGCTGCGCGAGGAGGACGACAACTTCCGACGCATCTATAAACGCATTTATCCGTCAGAACAGACACTGTACTAATACCTACGATATGATTAAGAAAGTAATTCTGGCATTCGCACTCCTATTCGCATTAGGAGGATATGCTCAGACCAAAGATAATATGAGCGTAAATACAACTCAAACGACTGAAACTAAAGGAACAACAGTGGTGATGCACACCAGCATGGGTGATATCCGCATACTCCTTTACGATGACACCCCTATCCACCGCGACAACTTCTTGAAATTGGCGCGCGAAGGTTTCTATGATGGACTTCTCTTTCATAGAGTGATTAAAGATTTTATGATTCAGGGCGGCGATCCCAACTCACGCACAGCCGATTCCAAAGCCGAGCTAGGCGAAGGTGACACTAGCTACACCCTCGAGGCAGAGTTCCGCTATCCCACCCATTTCCATAAATATGGAGCATTGGCGGCAGCCCGCACACCTGATCAAGTTAACCCCGAGAAACGAAGCTCAGGCTCACAATTCTATATCGTGGTAGGCCGTAAATACAACGAGCCCACGCTGAAAGCCTATATGGAGAGAGTCAACGCCGAGGCGCAACAGAGCTATTTCCAGACATTGGCACGCAGCCATGCCGACGAGATAGAGGCTATGCAGAAGGCCGGCGACCAAGACGGCTTGGAGAAACTCCGCCAAGAGCTTATCCAACAGACCCTCAACGATCTGAAAGGCCTGGAGCCCACACAAGAGGTCATCGACGCTTATGAGCAGGTGGGAGGTACACCCCATCTCGACGGCTCTTACACCGTCTATGGCGAAGTGATAGAGGGTATGGACGTAGTGGAGAAAATCCAAAACGTGGAGGTTAATTCCTCAGATCGTCCCCTCGAAGACGTCAAAATATTAACAGTAACAGTAGAAAAATAAAAAAAATTAAACGAATTTGGTGATAATTAAAATTAAATTACTAAATTTGGCAAATAATTGATAATAAACATCTCAACCCGGATATGAACGAGAATGAAAAACTGAACGCGGAAGAGAAAGAAATCTCAACGCAACCCATCGTGGAGGCGGAGCAATCTGCCCAATGTCCTCAACAGGAAACACCCGCTACCGAAGCGGAACAAGTATCTCCCGTAGCTCCCCAAGAGGGGGTGGAACCGGAATCTTCAGCCACAGAGAAAGAGCAACCAGCTGAAGAGGCCGCAAACGCCGTGGCGGAGGATGCCGCCCAAGAGGACGTTAAACTTTACACCCTTTCTAAAGAGCAGCTTGTTGAGGAATTGCAAGCGATTGTGGATGCTAATGAAGTCTCCGCTCATAAAAGAGTGGCTGCTATCAAACAAGCATTCTACGTTCTGAAGAATAAAGAGGTTGAAGAGGAGATGGCAGCATTCGTCGAGGCCGGCAATCAGCCCGAGGCGTTCTCTGCTTCTCTTGATGAAAATGAAACTAAACTAAAAGATCTCTTGTCTGAATTCAAAGAGAAGCGTTCCGCTTTCTTGGCAGCTGAAGAAGCCCGCAGACAAGCCAACTTGGAGATGAAGAGAAATATCATCACACAGCTCCGTGAGCTCGCCGATGATATCGACAACATCAATCTTCATTTCCAGAAATTCCAACAGTTGCAACAGGATTTCAAGGCTATCACCGATATCCCTGCCACCGACGTTGCCGACACTTGGAAGAACTATCAGATGGCAGTAGAACAGTTCTATGATCGCCTGAAGATGAACAAAGAGCTCCGCGACCTTGACTTCAAGAAGAACCTTGAGAGCAAACGTGAGCTTATCGAGGCTGCTAAAGCATTGGAGAGTGAGTCCGACGTAGTAGTAGCATTCCGCAAGTTGCAAGACCTGCACGACAAATGGCGTGAGACCGGTCCCGTGGCTAAGGAATTGCGCGAGTCTATTTGGGACGAGTTCAAAGCAGCTTCCACAGTAATAAACAAACGCCACCAAGATTTCTTCGAGGCCAAGAAAGCCAACGAGGTAGCCAACGAAGAGGCTAAAGTGAAACTCTGCGAAGCAATCGAGGCGATAGATATGGATTCCCTCAACTCCTTCAACGAGTGGGATAAGATGACCAAGAGAATCATCGAGCTCCAAGGTGAATGGAAGAAACTCGGTTTTGCTTCACGCAAGATGAACAATGCCCTCTTTGCCCGTTTCCGCAAAGTATGCGACGAATTCTTTGCCCGCAAAGCTGAATACTTTAAGAATACCAAAGAGGCCTTCGCAACCAACTTGGCAAAGAAGATTGAGCTCTGTGAGAAAGCAGAAGCCCTCAAGGACCTCGGAGACCACAAGAAGGGTATGGAAGAGGTAGTGAAGCTTCAAGCTGAATGGAAGAAAGTGGGAAGCGTGTCACGCAAGCACAGCGACGCTGTATGGGAGCGCTTCACCAAAGCCTGCAACTATTTCTTTGAGGAGCGCAAACGCCAGAACTCAGCCATCCGTCAAGAGGAGAACGCTAACCTGGCAGCCAAACGCGCCATCATCGAGGCTATGAGAGCTATCAAGATTGACGAGCTCGAGCGCGACGATGCCCTCAAACAGGTAAAAGAGTTGCAAGCACAATGGCAGACCATCGGTCACGTACCATTCCGCCAAAAGGATGTCATCTTTGCTGAATACCGCGAAGTTGCCGACGAATTATATGGCAAACTCGACGTGCGCAATAACCGTCGCCGCATGAACAATTTCCAGGATCAGATCTCTGACCTCTCCGGCGATGACTCCAAGCTCTCTCGTGAGCGTGATCGTCTTTACAGACAATACGAAGCTAAAAAGGCTGAGTTGAAGACTGCTGAAAACAACCTCGGTTTCTTCAACGTGAAATCATCAGAAGGCAACTCCATGGTACGTGAGATGGAGCGCCGCATCAAGAAGATCGGCGAAGAGATGCAGATGATCGAAGAGAAGATAGCTTTGGTAAATGAAAAAATGCAATAATTTTGCAGTGATTCTATCATAAGAGGCAGGGCGAACTACCCTGCCTCCTTTATCTCTACTCTGCTTCAATACCCTCGGGACACTCCGTCCCTCCCTTTAAAGATTAATATATGGACAGCAATTTTAAATTGGGAAAGTACCTTAAAGCTATGATATTCGCTAGCGATATCGTAGTGCTCAACTTGGCTTTCTATTTGGCAATATTAACCGTTGGCTTTGCTAACGTGCATCATATCAAACTGATATGGCTGATGTTTAATATGTCGTTTATAGTCTCTGAGTTGATTCTCCCCATGAATAGGAACTATCGTTTCTATTATGTGGATAGGACCATGCTATTGGTATGCAAGACCATAGTGACAGTTTTAGCCGCTTTCCTAGTGTTCCTATATATCTTTGAGGTGGATTTGTCGTTGAAGTCGGTATGCTTGGCAGGTGTATATAGCTTCATTATTCTCTCCCTCGAGCGCGTCACTATCGGTATCATACTGCGAAAAGCGCGCCGCATGGGCTTGAACTACCGCCGCGTCGTCATAGTAGGTAGCGGCAAAACTACCAAGAATATCATCAGAGAACTGAAGAACGACAGCGGTTTTGGTTTTCGCCTGATGGGTATCTTTGACGACGACACCAAGGCAATAGCTGATAAATTCTACGTGAACTTCTGGGGCTCCTTTGACGACCTGGACTCTTTCGTGCGTACCAACAAGATAGACCTCATCTACTACACCAAAGACGCTACCGACGATGACCGCTTCCCGCAAGTGATGTCGCTCGCCGATGAGTTGGGTATAGAGTTTATCTATGTGCCGCCGTTCAACAGCAAGTTCACCGGACAGTTCACCCATACACAGGTAGGCTCCATCCCCGCGATGCAGCACACCTTCACACCCTTGACACGTGGTATAAATCCATATATAAAAAGATTGTTTGACTTGTCGGTGTCTGTGCCTTTCCTTATCGTGTCGCCGCTTATCTTCATCCCCATAGCCATAGCCATCAAGTGCTCCTCGCCGGGTCCTGTCTTCTTCAAGCAGAAACGTACAGGCATCCATGGCTCCGAGTTCATGTGCTATAAGTTCAGGACCATGAGGGTAAATGCCGATGCTGATAAGGTGCAGGCCACCGAGAATGACCCCCGTAAGACAAAGCTGGGCGACTTCCTGCGCAGGACATCGCTCGACGAGTTGCCGCAGTTCTTCAACGTCCTGATTGGTAATATGTCGGTAGTGGGACCGCGTCCTCACATGGTCAATCACACCGAGGAGTATATGAACTTGATAAACAACTACATGATTCGCCATGCCGTCAAGCCGGGCATCACCGGATGGGCGCAGGTAAACGGTTTCCGTGGCGGCACGCAGTATCTATGGCAAATGGAGAAGCGCGTGGAGCACGACGTGTGGTATATCAGCAACTGGAATATATTCCTAGATATAAAAATTGTCCTAAAAACTATTTTTAACGCCATACATGGCGAGAAAAACGCATATTAATTATTATGAAATCACTTAGAAACTTAGCTGCGCTACTCCTGCTTATCATCAGTGGCACTGCAGTTTATGCGCAGAACACATCCCCTTATTCCGGATTCAACCTTGCAGGTAACAATGAATTCCACGAAAATTTACAGAAAGCGAACAATGGCGACGCTGAAGCACAGCGAAAAGTCGGCTTGGCATATCTCTATGGCAACGGCGCCTCCAAAGATACCGCCAAAGGTCTGCAATGGCTAGGCAAAGCCGCGGATGCAGGTGATGTGGAAGCAGAATATCAGATTGGCGTGGCATATCGCGATGGCATAGGAGTGACACAAAATTATAGCGAAGCTGCCTCATGGTTCAGGAAAGCAGGTCGCAACGGCAGCGCCCTCGCGCAATACGCTATAGGCCTATTGTTCTCTGAGGGTAAAGGTGTTCAGCAGGACCTTCGTATCGCAGCCGAATGGATATGGCGTGCTGCTGACCAAGGCTTGGCAGAAGCAGCTTATACCTATGGCAACCTTTGTCGCGATGGTAAAGGTGTGGAGAAGAACCTCTCCAACGCATATAAGTGGTATGAGGTGGCAGGTAAGCAGGACTACAAGGACTCCAAACAGCAGATGGAGAACCTCAAAGACTATGCTCCAAAAGGAAACGGTAAAAACACCGGTAGTTCCAACAACAAGAAGCCAAATAGCAACGCTAACACTAATAGCTCCAACAACAAGAAGCCAAATAGCAACGCTAACACTAACAGCTCCAACAACAAGAAGCCAAACAGCAATGCTAGCACTAACAGCTCCAACAACAAGAAGCCAAACAGCAATGCTAGCACTAATAGCTCCAACAATAAGAAGCCAAACAGCAATACCACCACAGGTAAGAAGAAACAGAGCACAAACTCAAGCAGCAAGAAGAAATCCAGCACTTCAAATAGCAAGAGCAACAAGAAATAAATCCTTGATATAGGCAAGCATTTTGCCGATTGTCAATATTTAAAAGATAAGAGTTGGAAATGAGTCGAAAATCATCTCCAACTTTTATATTTTTTAACACGGCCGAGTGTTAATATAATTAGATATATATTGCTTTTCAGCAAAAAAATGGTTACCTTTGCCTAAATTTATACACTAAATTTTACTATTAATGATTAATAGCCTGATACTGCCTACTGTTATTTCTACATCAAGAGCTCTTGGTGTGGTTGGCTTATGTGTTAATTATCAGGCGTTTAATTGCGTAATGCTAAAAACCCTCACCTATGTCACTGAAATTGCTTGATAGATTATCCACAAAGTTGAAATACGGGAATTTCGACGGATATTTCCGTACACGCATCATATTCGCAATGGATATGCTGATGTCGTTGTTGGCATCGGTGTGTACGTTGATGTTGCTTAGTGTATTCCTTCCATCGCTACAATATTCAGGAATGTTTATCGCCACATGGCTGATAGGCTCTGCCGTATCCTCAGCTATAGTGGGCTTTTCAGTGAAATCATATAGATATATTATCCGCTATTCCACACTTAGAGAGCTCTATCCGGTGTGCATGGCTTGTGTAGGCAAGGAGATATTGCTTCTGCTCACCGTGATACTCTTCAACGAGGGTCACCACAGCCTCCACTTCCTCATCGGCGTTATCGTGATAGACCTACTCTTCACCGTGATGCTTTCCATCTCGGTGCGCGTGGCAATGGTGGTATGCTATAGCTTGCTTATAAAGTATGTCAACCGAAGAGTGGAGCGTCACCGCGTCCTTATCTATGGCGTGGCAGACAAAGCCGTTTCATTGCTCTCACGTTTGCACAGTTCTCCCCACTATGAGGTGTGTGGATTTATCGTGTATGACGAGAAAGAGGTTTACCACAAAGTAGCCGGCTTCCCCATAGAGAACTTCAGCGACCTGGATTCACTGAACCGCGTGGTGATGGATAATAGAATCGATGGTATCCTATTCGCTAAAGGCAAAGATGCCAAGATGGAGCGTGAACGCTTGATGGAGTATTGCAACGAGATAGGTTGCAAAATGTATATCGCTCCATCAATCGACGAGCTGTCGGACAATAAAGTTGTTGAGCGTGGCATTCGTAAGATTAAGATTGAAGACCTACTTGGCCGTCCCGAGATAGAGATTTCCATGGATAAGATAGTCGATACCTTCAAAGGAAAGACTATCATGGTCACCGGAGCAGCCGGATCTATCGGTTCTGAGCTCTGTCGCCAGTTGGCTACCTTCGGCGTGAAAGAGTTGGTGCTCTTTGACAACGCAGAGACACCGAGCCACAACGTGCGCCTTGAGTTTGAGGAGCATTTCCCCGACCTGAAATTCACCCCGATTATCGGCGATGTGCGTAGCGTACAGCGCCTGGATTTTGTATTCAAGAAATTCAAACCCGAGATAGTATTCCACGCTGCTGCGTATAAGCATGTCCCCTTGATGGAGGAGAACCCCTGCGAGGCAGTGCTTGTAAACGTGGTAGGCTCAAAGAACGTTGCTGATAAATGCCGCGAATTTGGCGTGGAAGCGATGATCATGATCTCTACCGACAAGGCGGTGAACCCCACAAATATCATGGGATGCACCAAGCGTCTTGCCGAGATATATGTGCAATCACTCGGATTAGCCATCAAGAATGGCGAAATCGAGGGTAAAACCAAGTATATCACCACTCGCTTTGGCAACGTGCTTGGCTCCAACGGTTCTGTAATACCTCACTTTAACGCACAGATTGCCGCAGGAGGTCCTATCACCGTCACTCACCCCGACATCGTGAGATACTTCATGTCCATCCCGGAGGCGTGCCGCTTGGTGATGGAGGCTGCCACTATCTCCAAAGGCAATGAGATATGCGTCTTTGATATGGGTAAACCAATCAAGATTGCGGCCCTTGCAGAGCAGATGGTTAAGCTTGCGGGCCTTAAACTCGGCGAAGACATTGAAATCAAATACACCGGTCTGCGTCCCGGTGAGAAGTTATATGAGGAGATTTTGGCTACTAAAGAGAACACCATCCCCACCGGACATGAGAGCATCTTCGTGGCTAAGGTCAGAAACTACGACTATAAAGATGCCGACGCGGTAGCCGCTCAGCTGGGCGCTTATGCCGCAGAGGTTGATATACCCGATATGGTGAAATTGATGAAGGCAACAGTGCCCGAATTCAAATCCAAGAACTCACCATTTGAGGTATATGACGTAGCAGAATAAACAAAACAGTGACGCGTAGTCGTTACTATTATATAATTAATATCCTAACACCATGTGGAAACGAGTATTCATAGATATGCCTAAACGTGTCTTTCGTTTTTATTACGAAGGATTTCGCGACATGACCGTTGGCAAATCATTATGGATATTGATCTTGGTGAAGCTGTTTCTCTTCTTCGTAGTGTTGAAGCTCTTTTTCTTCCCCAATCTGCTGAAGAGCAATTACGACACTGACGAGGAGCGCGCGCAAGCGGTGAGGACCTCACTCGCCAACGATACCTCGGAATAGGATATTCATATATGTGATAAATATTGAATCAAATAGTTAACTTTAAAAGAAGACATTATGAACGACTTAATGACCGTAATTGACTGGTCGCGGTGGCAATTTGCGCTAACCGCTATTTACCATTGGTTGTTTGTGCCGCTTACGTTGGGACTCTCCGTGATAGTAGCAGTCATGGAGACCATTTATTTTCGTCGTAACGAGGAGAAGTGGCTCAAAGCGACAAAGTTCTGGATGCGCTTGTTTGGTATAAACTTTGCCTTGGGCGTGGCTACCGGAATCATTCTAGAGTTTGAATTTGGAACTAACTGGAGCAACTATTCCTGGTTTGTCGGCGATATATTTGGTGCGCCGCTAGCCATCGAAGGCCTCTTAGCATTCTTTATGGAGGCTACATTCGTGGCGGTAATGTTCTTTGGTTGGGACAAAGTGAGCAAACGTTTCCATTTGGCATCATCTTGGTTGACAGCTATTGGCGCCTCCATCTCCGCATTATGGATCTTGGTGGCCAATTCATGGATGCAAAATCCCGTAGGAATGGAGTTTGATCCTGCACAGATGCGCAACGTGATGGTTAATTTCTGGGACCTCTTCTCCGGCGTGGCAGTCAATAAATTCTTCCATGCAGTAATGAGTGGCTGGGCGCTCAGCGGTATCTTCGTCATCGCCGTCAGCTCATGGTTCATGCTCCGTAAGCGCAACACCGATTTCGCAGTGAGAAGCATCAAAGTGGGCGCTTGGATAGGCCTTATCGGCATGGCACTTACCATGTGGACCGGTGATGGTTCCGCTGTGGAGGTCGCTAAATGCCAGCCTATGAAACTCGCCGCTATGGAGGGCCTTTATCATGGACACAAAGGACAAAGCATCGTCGGCGCAGGTGTGCTCAACCCCAATAAGGCGTGGAACAATACCGAGGATGAATACCTCTTTGACGTGTCGGTGCCCTATGGTCTTTCCATTCTAGCCCGTCATGACTACAACGCATTTGTGCCCGGCATCGCCGACATTATAAACGGTGTGGATATCGCAGAGAATGGCGACACCATCAACACCGTCTCCTATGAGGAACGTATCCGCATGGGTAAACTCTCGCATGAATATCTGCGCAACTACGACGCGGCACGCGCCGATGGCGACACCGTGGCCATGAACGCCGCTCTCGTCGAATTTCAGAAAAACTACAAATATTTCGGCTATGGCTACTTCGATAGTGTAGAGGAGGCTATACCGCCGATTCCAATGACCTTCTATGCCTTTCACGTGATGGTGATAGGTGGCAGCTTCCTTTTCGCATTCCTAATCTTCGTACTCTTCGCAGTATATAAGAAGCAATGGCTGCAGAAGTCCAAATTGCTGCAATGGTTGGGCATGGCATGCCTCGTTATCGTGTATGTGGTAAGCCAGTCAGGATGGATAGTAGCCGAAGTGGGCCGTCAGCCCTGGACGGTGCAAGACCTATTGCCCGCACGCGCCGCTATATCCGGCATCAGCGCTTCTACTGTGATGACTACCTTCTGGATCTTCGTAGTGATCTTCACCTCACTGCTAATTGCGGAGATGAGCATCATGTGCAAACAGATCTCTAAAGGTTCAAAATCAAATTTGGAAAACTCTAATAATTAATGCCTTATGACACTCGAATTCTTACAAAATTATTGGTGGCTGCTGATATCTGTGTTAGGTGGCTTATTGGTTTTTCTATTATTCGTGCAGGGGGGGCAGTCGATGCTGTTCACTACCTCGTCACAACAGCATAAAGACCTGATAGTAAACTCTATGGGTAGGAAGTGGGAGCTGACATTCACCACTCTCGTCACTTTTGGCGGAGCCTTCTTCGCCTCCTTCCCCCTCTTCTATAGTACCAGTTTCGGTGGCGCTTATTGGCTCTGGGTGCTGATACTCTTTAGCTTCGTTGTTCAGGCTGTCAGCTATGAATACAGAGGCAAGGCGGGCAACGTCCTCGGCAAGAGCACATATGATGCGTTCTTGGTCATCAACGGCTTCGTAGGATGCGTATTGCTTGGTGTGGCTGTGTCGATGTTCTTCTTCGGCGCTGAGTTCACCGTAGGCAAACAGAGCCTGCTGGACGGCGCCTCTCCGGTGATCTCCACATGGGCAGACACTCACGGCTTTGAGGCTATCTTTAACTGGAAGAACCTTGTGCTCGGCGTAGCGGTATTCTTCTTGGCAAGGACATTGGCGACGCTTTATATGCTCAACAATATCCGTGATGACCAGAAATTCATAGCATCACAGCGCAAACAACTGTTGTTTAACACTGCATGGTTCCTGGTATTCTTCCTCTTGTTTGTAGCGATGCTTCTCGTAGCCAAAGGTTACAAGGTGACAGCGATGCCCGATGGTAGCAGCCAGGTAGATGAGGTGCCATACCTTTATCTCCACAATTACCTGGAGCTATGGTGGGCTGCTGCCGCATTGCTCCTCGGAGTGGTAGGCGTTCTCTACGGCATCATACGCACAGTGCTGTGCAAGAGTTACACTGCCGGTATCTGGTTTGCGGGCATAGGCACATTCCTCGTAGTCGTTTCCCTCTTCTGGGTGGCAGGCTACAACGGCACCGCCTATTATCCCTCTCTCACCTCGCCGGAGTCCTCGCTGACCATCCGCAACAGCTCCTCCTCAATGTTCACACTCACCTGCATGACCTATGTGTCCTTCATCATACCGTTTGTGTTGGCGTATATCGCTTATGTATGGCGTAGCATGGATAAGAAGAAACTGACACCCAAAGAGTTGGAACATACCGACCACAAATATTGAAAATTATTAGTATCTTTGTGGTCCAACCCATCAATAGATAACAGAAATGAGTGATCTTTTTCGCACCATAGCCTCTCCGTCGCAAGCCCAGTATAAAGAGAAGATGAGCAGATTTTTAGCATTTGTTCACCCGGTGAAAGATGTAGAAGAGGCCAAGGGGATAGTGAAAGATTACCAAAACAAATATCATGACGCACGCCACGTGTGCTGGGCATATATGTTGGGCCCGGCACGCGAGGTGTGGCAACTAAACGATAACGGTGAGCCCTCAGGGACCGCCGGAAAACCGATATTAGGGCAGATCAACTCCTTTGAACTTACAGATGTGGTCGCTATCGTGGTCCGTTACTTCGGCGGTATAAAGCTGGGTACGTCGGGACTGATAGCTGCTTATCGCGAGGCTACACGCTTGGCCCTGGAGGAGGCGGAGATTATTGAATGTCACGAGACTGTGGATCTGGAAGTCGTTTTCTCATATATTGCCATGAACGACATCATGAAAGTAGTGAAAAATATGAATCTACAAATCATCAGCCAAGAGTTTGACAACACCTGCAAGATGATACTTAGAGTAAGAAAAGATCATGAGGAGAATGCCCGACGACAACTAGGATTATTGTAATAATCAAACTTTTATTATTTATTTAACTTTAATGGAATATCAGAAAAATGAAGTGTACTCTTTTAAGGTGAAGGGTACAAAGAGAAGTGGACAAAATCTATTCTACACCATCAATGTGAATGGCTCGGAATCGTATGTGAAAGTCTATGAATTTCAGAAGAACAACGCCCCTGCTGAAATCAAATGTATCTGTAAAGGAAAAAACGAAAACGATCAGTATTTCTTCATGCAGGATATCGCCGACATTATCTCACAGCTGTATAAAGTGGGCGATATCAAGGAGTTTAAAGTGAAGAATGAGTTCCCCACACGCGGCTACTACGACGTCGTTGATGACAATGATATCTGTTGCCGCATGATAGATGCCAAGGGAGAGCGCCTGACGTTGCATCAGAAAGTGCAATGCCGCATCCTGGAGATTAACAAGGTGCGCGTCAACGTGGAGCTGGTGGTTAATAACCGCAACTACGGCCTGGCATTTCTCACTATGGACGACCTGCTTAGACTCGACACCTCCGGAGCTATTCATCCTCGCTATTTAAGAATCCTGTTGCAGAAATTGCCACAATTCAGCGATATACGTCGCGAACAAAACCTTGCTAACCCACTGTGGGTGGTTCACCTGGTGGAACTTATCGACAAATATATGAGCAAATGGCTCGTGTATAAAATCAAAAACAGACCAAACCTCAAATGCAATAAGTGTGAGTTGCTCCAAGCTTTCCGCTCCATCTGCGTCAACCTGCTGGAGAACTCCCTTTTCCTTAAGAATGCCAAAGAGAAGGAGAAGATCGGGTATCAAAATAAGTTCTCCAAGATTATAGACCATATAGAGGACTATATGCAGGCGTTGCGGCTGGTCAATGCCAATTCCGCCGTGGAATATGTGGAGGATACGCTCAATCGTCTCAGCACCTCGGGTTTCCTCTATCATCCCGACAGAAAGATGCGCGTGATGATGGCCGCTTTCTCGCTCGATAAGCAGATGATGCGTCAGTTTATCCGTCAGATATTTGACGTCATCACCGACGAATATTCCAACTCCGTGCTGATGAACCAGTTCCGTCATCCATTTATGAAGATATTGGCGCTGTTTATCAATCAGTTTCGCCAGGAGTGCGACGCGGCATACAAGGGCAACCTGCCTACCGTGTTCCAGGATGTTGTGAAAGCATTGGCGTTGCATCTACTTATGGATCAGGAGTATAAGATATACAATCCTAATTGCAATATCTACAAATCAATGCTATACAGGTATTCCTCGATGTTGGTGAGCGTGGAGTCCAGCTCCAAGGCGCTGATATCCAAGTCGTGGGATGCGCTGATGTCATATCCCTCCTTTGACCTGGAATATAGCTGGAAGGATATGTCCAACATCAACCTCTTTTGCTCTAAGCTGGCTACGCGCATATTGCCTACTCGCATCTCACCGGAGCTTAAAATCTTTGACAGCACTAACGGCGCCACGCTTAAGCTCGCCGGACGCAGCATGGTCATCATGCCCACCGACGCCTCAAGCAATCCCCGTTCGGCACTACCCTCGGGGCTCTTCACTCCTCATGAGATAAAGGTACTCCTCAACGACAAGACCTCAGAGAAACCAACCTCTGTCAAGCCTACACTGCGACAATATCAACTGATGTGGAAGGAGATAGAGAAGCTGATGTTTGCCAGGCAGATAGGTAAGCGCCCCACCGTCACCAAACGCTATCCCGAGATAGGGGAGGATGTCTATGTGAGGGTCATCGGTGTCTCCAAGGAGTCGCAATATGACCTGCTCTGCAAGATAGAGGACGACAACTATAAAGGTATCGGAGTGTTTAACCCTGCCAAGAACTTCGCGAGCTATGCCATCCGCACCAACCCTGAGTTCTTCGCCGATGAGAATGGGCATCCCTATCTATTCCGTACACGAGTGGAAGCTATTGAGCCCAACGGCCTGCTCCGCTTCAATATGCGCCCGTGTATCGCCGCGTTCAACCTCAAGGAGATGGAGCTGGGCAGCCAATGCGTGGCTCAGGTGACACGTGTCGATGAGCGCCAATACCTCTGCATAGGTGAGTCGGGCGACACCCTGTTCGTGCCCCGCATCGGCAATGAGGATATCCTTATCCAGCTTGACGACCTGGTGGTAGTGACCGTAGATGCCGTTTATCCCGACGGTAAGATAAAATGCAGCATAGACTCCCTTGCGGAGAACCAATACCACTTTGACCGCGCCACGGCCTTCTGTCAGCTCGTCAGAGACTTCTCCGAGGAGAAAACATTTGAGGGTAACACCGCCAACGACTGGGAGGAGATGGAGCATAAACAGCTGCTGGAACCTCAGTACGTCAAGGAGATAATGCGTGTGGCAGATAGAATAGGTTTGTCGTTCAAGGAGCGCACTGCCACTTATAACTATCTGGCGTTGGCGCATTTAATCGCCGTGCTCGTCGAGGATGAGGAGATGGTGAAATACTACGAGAAGCGTATGAAGATGGTGGAGGCTATCACCCTCTTTGCTGAAAATGGCAGCATCGAGGAGAAAACCATGGATTCGCTGCTCAACGATGATAGCGAGTTGATAAGTATGTATCCCGACCTAATGAGCCGCCTCACACAGATACGTATCGTCAACCAATTAGACAATCATTCCCAGGGTGAATTCCTCTGGAAACTCTCCACCCAGACCGTCAATAAGAAGGAGATGACGCTGGCTCAGCTTGTGTTGGCGTATAACCTCTTGGCTTACAATAATGTAGTGGATATCCGCAAGGAGCTGAAAAAACGCATTTACGACCTTATCGGCGTGGAGATGCGCACCGACAATAAGTTGGTGGTAGCTGTGGAGAATCAATTCACAGAATTGAAAACCTCTATTATCTATCCGGCTGATAAAGAGAATAATATGTATGCCAATGAGAAGCTTCAGATAGAGGAGATTATGAAGGTGGTATGCAGTTTCATGAATGCCAAAGGAGGCACGGTGTACATCGGTGTCAGCGATGCCGGAGTAGCTGTGGGCCTAGATGCCGATTTCGCTTACCTCAACAAGGGTTTCAAAGAGTATGACATCAATAATGTGCGCGACATCTTTGACCGCCGCGTAAGGGATGCCGTCTATACGATGCTCGGTGTTATCGCCAATAATAGAATTACCTCCAGCTTCGAACAGATTGACGGCCAATGGGTTTATAAATTGGATGTGGAGCCCTCACCGGAGATTATCAAGCTCAACAACGTGGCGTATGTGCGCCAAGGTACCTCCAAATACCCCATACCGGAGTCTAAGTTGGCTACCTTCCGTAAAAATAGAGACGCGGAGTTTAATAAGTAGCTCTGACGTAATTAGAAATAATAATATACAAGTATGAAAGTCACCGTCATAATTCCGTTTTGGATGCAAGAGGATAGCATCAAGCGCTGCTTGAATGCTCTCCTGGAGCAGACGTATCGGGATTTTGAATTGATTTATATAAATGATGGTAGTGAAGGTGTGGGACATGGCGACATAGATAAGATGCTATCGGCCATGCCCAACACCACTGTCATCAAGCATGAATCGCATCAGGGGCTGTGGGCAAGCCGTCGCGAAGGCATCAGATTGGCAAAGGGGGAGTATATCCTCTTCGTGGATCCGCGAGAGTGGCTAGACCACAACGCTATTGAGCGGTTGGTGGAGGCTGCCGAGTTCTACAACGCCGATTTGGTGCAGATGAAACGCCGCAGTGTCGTCGCCAAGTTGCATCTCCCCAGCCACGACCATCCCGATGTGATATATGACACTCGCATCACGGGCAAGGAGCTGCGTGATATGATCGCTTATATAGGGCGTTCCTCCTGCGTAAGCCCTTTCTGCGATGATAAACTTTATCGCCGCAGCATACTCCTCGAGGCCTGTATGATGGATTATAAAGCCAACTGGGGAGAGGTGCAGATGATGAATATCAATTATATGCGCCATGCCCGTTCGCTGGTATTCATCAATTTCTGCGGTGTGATGTCTGACTGGACCGATAACTATGAGAATTATCAGTTCCGCAGACTTCAAGACTATAAATATATTTATTCTGTGAAAAAACACTTATGTTCCAACCAAGAAGCTATCTGCGAGGAATTGCGATATATGCTGCATTATCATGTGCGTCAGTTGATGACAGAGCTGGTGTGGACAGATGATGCCGTGAGGTATTATATGCGCAATGAGCTCAACGATCCCGTATGGAAAGAGGTGGGGATGCATGAGCAACTCGAGGATATCATCGAGGAGGAACGTAGATATATCAAGCATGATCAATGGAAAAATTTGTTCAGAAGAATGTTGAAGTAAATTCAGCGCCCGATTTCTCTTATCACGGGGCAGTAGTGGTGTTTGATTTAGACGACACCATTTATAGAGAAACAGATTTTGTGAAGTCAGGAATGCGCCGTGTCGCAGAGTTCCTCGCCACAGAGGTCGGTGACCGGAGCGTCGCAGATGAGACCTATACCGTCATGTTGGCGGCTTATGAGGCTAAGGAGAACTTCATCGACAAAGGGGTTGCGTATCTGCGTGGCAAAGGGTTTGCCGTGGAGATAGACGAGGCCCTTTTGGTCAACGAATATCGGTTCCATAAGCCCGCTTTGACGCTGCCTGCGACGACAAAACGTGTGCTGGATTATCTTCAGAAACAGGGTGTCAAGTTGGCAATGATTACTGATGGCCGTCTGGAGACGCAGCGCAATAAGATAACGGCGTTGGGCTTGGACGCCTACTTTGCACCTCATGCCATATTCATTTCCGAGGCGTTGGGCGTGGATAAACACAACCCCTTGGCGTTTAGAAAGGTGATGCGGCTATGGCCCGAGGCTAAGAAGTTTATTTACATCGGCGACAATGTGGAGAAGGACTTCATCTGGCCTATGAATTTCGGCTGGGAGGGCTTTTGTCTGCTTGATCCCGGGGATAATATCCACAAACAGGATGAGGAGAAGCTCTTCCTGCTTAACCGTAATGACAATTTTACTATCGTGTCGGAGATAACCGACATCATCGAGAAAATAAAGATATAAAATGGATAAATCAGCAAAAATATATATCGCCGGACACCGCGGGTTGGTCGGCTCTGCCATTTGGCGCAATATGCAAGCGCGTAGCTACAAGAATCTCATAGGACGCACACACTCTGAGCTGGACCTGCTCGACGGCGCCGCTGTGAGAGAATTTTTTGATAAAGAAACGCCGGAATATGTGATATTGGCAGCCGCCCACGTGGGAGGTATCATGGCAAACAGCAAATATAGGGCTGATTTTATCTGGCAAAACTTGCAGATACAGCAGAACGTGATAGGGGAGAGCTTCCGTCATGGCGTTAAGAAGCTGCTATTCCTGGGCAGTACCTGCATATATCCCAAGAATGCGCCTCAGCCTATCATGGAGGACGCGCTACTCACATCACCGCTGGAATATACCAATGAGCCTTATGCCATTGCCAAGATAGCGGGCCTGAAGATGTGCGAGAGCTTTAATCTCCAATATGGCACCAACTATATCGCAGTCATGCCCACCAATCTCTATGGTCCCAACGATAATTTCAACCTGGAGACCTCACACGTCTTGCCTGCTATGGTGCGCAAGATACACCTAGCCAAGATGCTTCACACAGCGGATTGGGATGGTGTGCGTCAAGACCTTAACACTCGTCCCGTGGAGGGGGTAGATGGCAACGCGTCCATCGAGGCCATAGTCGCCATACTCGCTAAATATGGCATCCATGAGGGGTATGTGGAGCTATGGGGCACCGGTACTCCGCTGCGTGAATTTCTCTGGAGCGAGGATATGGCAGACGCGTCGGTGCATATCTTGGAGAACGTGGATTTCGCAGATGTGAGAGGCAATGACCCCGAGGTGCGAAATTGCCATATTAATATCGGCAGCGGCATCGAATATACGATACGTCAGACAGCGGAGTTGGTGCAATCTACCATAGCCTATACGGGCGAGATTCGCTGGAATGCAGATAAGCCCGATGGAACCCCGCGCAAGCTCTGTAGCGTGGCAAAGCTCCATTCACTGGGCTGGCATCACAAGGTGGAGCTGGAAGATGGCGTGGCGCGTCTGTATAAATGGTACCTTAACAGCATTAATATTTGCTAACAATATTTTATCAATAAGAACCGGCAATTGTCTTTTTGTCGGCACGAAAGGTTAATTTAAGAGAAAATTTACTATTGGCTTAAAATTTTCCCTTGAATATTTGCATTGTTGCTATCATTTTGCTAAATTTGCAACCGCCTAAGTGTTAGACACAAGGCCGTTAATTAGATTATAGTAATACTTCAGACTCACCATGACAGCATTAGCAAGGCCTAAAATCCTCCTTATATATACCGGAGGTACCATAGGAATGATCGAGAATCCAGAGACAAAAGTCCTGGAGCCATTCGATTTTGACCATCTCATAGACAACGTGCCCAAGATAAAGATGCTCGACTATGAGATTGACAACGTGCAGTTTAAGAATCCTATCGACTCATCCACGATGAAGCCTTCTCACTGGTGTGATATCTGTAAGATTCTGAAGAAACACTATCATCACTACGACGGTTTCGTTATTCTTCACGGCACCGACACTATGGCATACACCGCGTCGGCGCTTAGCTTCATGATAGAGAACCTGGATAAGCCCGTCATCATCACCGGTTCGCAGCTCCCCATTGGAGAGGTCCGTACGGATGGTGAGGAGAACCTTATCACAGCGCTCCAGGTGGCAGCCTCCCGCGATAAAAATGGTAAAGCGGCAGTGCGCGAAGTGGCTATACTCTTTGAGAACCACCTCTGGCGCGGTAACCGCTCCACCAAGCACAGCTCCGACCACTTCAACGCCTTTACCTCCAACAATTATCCCGAGTTGGCCCGCATAGGGTTGGACATCCAGTACAACTACGACGCCTTATTAAAAGAGGAGCCCAAGGGTGATGTGATCGTCCATGACAATATCGACACCTCAGTGATGGTGGTGGATCTCTTCCCCGGCATGAAAGAGGAGGTGGTGCGTTATCTGCTGGCAGCTCCCGGAGTGAAAGGTATCGTGATGCGTACCTTCGGAGCGGGCAATGGTCCCAACGATGGCTGGTTTATCGACGCCGTATCCAAGGCAGTCAACAGAGGAATGGTTGTGGTCAATGTCACCCAGTGCAGCAACGGCAGCGTGCATCAGCAGATGTACCTCACCGGCCACGAGCTATTGAAAGCAGGAGTAGTCTCCGGCCATGACCTCACAGTAGAGGCAGCCCTCACCAAATTAATGTATCTATTAGGACAAAATCTTACTCCAAAAGAGGTTGCATACCACATGGAGGTGCCACTGCGTGGCGAGATGACCGTCTAACCCTATTTTTGTCAAAAAATCCATTTATCGGCGCTAAATAAAGGAGCTAAAACCTTTATTAGAGTGAAAAACAGATAAATAAACAAAGATTTTTGGGCAGATATAGGTGCTATCTCAAAAAAAATTCCGATATTTGCACCGCAAAATCCCACAAGGGGTTTTCAATAAAATAATATTCATCTAAAAACACAATTCCTACTAAGATGACCAA
>CAZLJS010000003.1:0-28448 GCA_964559895.1 uncultured Sangeribacter sp. | reverse complement strand
GGTCGTTGCGTTATCCCCTTGTGTATGGTCAAGGCAACTTCGGTTCCGTCGATGGTGACTCCGCAGCGGCTATGCGTTACACCGAGGTTAAGCTCGAGCGCATGGGTGAGGAGATGCTCCGCGACTTGGACGCCGACACTGTAGATTTCGTACCCAACTTCGATAATACATTGAAAGAGCCCGCCGTACTGCCGACCCGCATCCCTAACCTACTGGTCAATGGTGCCTCCGGTATCGCGGTAGGTATGGCTACCAATATGCCCCCTCACAACCTTACAGAATGTCTTAACGCCTCCTTGGCGCTTATCGACAACCCCAATCTTGAGGTTAGCGACCTGATGGAGTACGTGAAGGCTCCTGACTTCCCCACAGGTGGTGAGATCTTCGGTCTCCAAGGCGTGAAAGAGGCATATGAGACAGGCCGTGGCCGCGTCATGATGCGTGCCAAAGCCGAGGTGGTCCCCGGTCAGACACACGACCAAATCATCATCTCAGAGATTCCTTACGGCGTCATCAAAAAAGATTTGGTGAAATCTATCGCCGATATGATCGTCGAAAAGAAGATCGAAGGCATCTCCGATATCCGCGACACCAGTGCGCGTGGTAAAATCAACATCATCATTGATGTGAAACGCGACGCCAACGCCAACGTTATCCTCAACAAGCTGTATAAGATGAGTCAACTCCAGACCTCTTTCAGCGTCAACAACGTAGCATTGGTCAATGGCCGTCCGCGCACACTCAACCTTAAAGAGCTACTACAGAGCTTCGTTGACCACCGCCATGAGGTAGTGATCCGCCGCACTCGCTTCGAATTAGCCAAAGCAGAGGCACGCGTTCACATCTTGGAAGGCTTGATGATAGCCGTAGATAACATCGACGAGGTGATCCACATCATCCGTTCATCCAAGACCACAGACGAAGCCATGCAGCGCTTGGGCGACCGCTTCGGCCTCGACGAGGTGCAGACACGTGCCATCGTGGAGATGCGTTTGCGTCAGCTCACCGGCTTGGAGATGGATAAGTTGAAACTCGAATTGGACGACCTATTGAAGCTCATCGCACACCTTAATGATATCCTCAACAACGATGAGACTTGTCGCAAGGTGATGAAAGATGAACTCATCGAGGTTAGAGACAAATATGGCGACGAGCGCCGCACCAAGATCAATCTATTCTCAGGCGACCTCAACGCCGAGGACTTCTATCCAGACGATGAGATGATTATCACCATCTCACACCTTGGTTATATCAAGCGCACACCGCTTAGCGAGTTCCGCGCTCAACACCGTGGTGGCGTAGGTGCCAAAGGTAGCGACACCCGCGACAAGGACTTCATAGAGTATATCTATCCCGCGTCCAACCACAACTATATGCTCTTCTTCACACAGAAGGGCCGTTGCTACTGGTTGAAGGTTTACGAAATCCCCGAAGGCGCCAAAAACGCCAAAGGCCGCGCTATCCAGAACCTGCTCAACATTGACTCCGACGACTGCGTCAACGCATTTATCCGCGTTAAGAAGCTGCAAGATAAGGACTATAACACTACCCACAACCTTATCTTCTGCACCAAGAAGGGTGTCATCAAAAAGACCTCTCTCGAAGCTTATTCACGTCCTCGCGCCAACGGTGTCAACGCCATCATCATCCGTGAAGATGACCAACTCATCCAGGTACGCCTCACCGATGGCAACTCAGAGATTATCCTCGCCGACAAAGCCGGTCGCGCCATCCGTTTCCACGAGTCCAAAGTCAGAGAGATGGGCCGTATGTCAACAGGTGTACGCGGCATGACACTTGCCGACGACAACGATGAGGTAATCGGCATGATCACCATGACAGGCAAGCCCAACGAGACAGTGATGGTAGTAAGCAGCAACGGTTACGGCAAACGTTCCGATCTTGACGACTACCGCATCACCAACCGTGGCGGTAAAGGTGTCAAGACCATGGCTATCACTGACAAGACAGGCGAGTTGGTAGCAATCAAGAACGTGGACGACACCAACGACTTGATGATCATCAACCAGAGCGGCATCACACTCCGTTTGCCGGTAGCCAACATCCGCGTCATGGGCCGCGCCACACAAGGCGTCAAGCTCATCGACCTCACCAAACGCGGCGACGTCATCGCATCTGTTTGCAAAGTTTCCAGCGACCCTGAAGAGGTGCCCGAAGAGGCTGAGGAGGACGCTGTATCAACACTCACAGCACCTGCCGACACCGCCGACACAGACGTTGACGCTGAAGTAATCGACGAGGTTGAAGAGACCGAGGAGGCACAGTCATCAATCTTCGACGAGGAGACACTCCGTCAAATCGAAGAACCTCAAGATGACACAGAGACAAAAGAATAATAACAAATACTTAATATCAGAACTCATGAAAAGAATCTTTATCGCAGCATTATGCTTAGCTACTGCCGGTAGCCTTTTCGCACAGAAAAAGGTGGTAGATCAAGCAAACAAACTTGCCGGCAAACCCGACAAGATTGAAGAGGCACGTTCTTTGATCCAACAAGCCATGCAGGATCCTGAGACCGCCAATGACGCCCGCACATACTACGTAGCAGGCCTCATCGAGTGGAAGACTTATGACTCCGTAGCTATGGCTAAACAACTTGGCCAACAACTTCCCGAGGATGTAGATAACGAGATCAGCGACCAATTGCTCGCCGGTTACGACTACTTCCAGAAGGCTCTCGAATTGGATAAAATTCCTAACGAGAAGGGCAAAACATTGCAATATACTAAGGATATCAACAACCAGATTGTAGGCCACTGCAAAGACTTCTGGATGGTAGGTGCTCAGAAATTCAATAGCCACCACTATTATCCCGATGCATACAAAGGATTCTACCTTGCAGGCGCTATCAGCCAAGAGCCTACTAACGGTAAGGCTGTGACTATCCTCGCTGACACCGTAATTCCTCAGAGCTACCTCTACGCAGGTCAAGCAGCTTATGCAGGAAAAGCAGTGCCCCAAGCCCTCGGTGCTTTCAAGAAAGCTACTGACGCAGGTATCAACGACCCCAACGCATACGTTTATCAAATCGCATGCTGGGAATACCTTGCCAAAGAGGACTCCACTCTCGATGCTAAATCCAAAGAGGAGATTTACAACGTCTCCAAAGAGGGTTACGCTAAATTCGGCGACACCCCCTCTATCTTCCTCAGCCAGATCGTGGACCACTTAGCAAACGAAGGTAAGAGCCAAGAGGCTATGGATATCGTAAACGCTAAACTCGCAGAAAAAGAGACCGCACTTCTCTATCGTCTTCGCGGATGGCTCAACGGCCACATGGAGAAGGACGATGAGTTGGTAGCCGACTATCTCAAAGCAGCATCCATGCCCGACGCTGACGCAGAGATTCTCTACAACTCAGCCAACGTCATCTATCGCTACGTTTCCAACAAGAATGGCGCATTGACAGGCAACACAGCAGAGGAACAAGCTATCAGAAAAGACCTCAAGGCCAAATACCTCGAGCCCGCTGAAAGCTTCGCACAGAAAGCTAAACAACTCGACACAGACGGCGTTTATCGCAGCAAAATCGCTAACTTGCTCGACAATATCGACTACTTGATGGAGCAACTCCACTAATATCAAGCATCACGATACAGCAACGGCATCCCATCTCGGGGTGCCGTTTTTATTTAGACTATTTAGGGGTCAAATCATCATTAGCACATGAATTGCGTTGGTGTCTAGGCTTGAATTTTGCTTTGTTGAAATTAATGTTGTAACTTTGCACAAAATTTGTGAGGACACATCCCTAAATATTAAGAATTACTGATACACCTTATTAATATACCTCAACATTGATAAGGGACAACGATATTTATTTGGTAAAAAAGATGCGCAAAATAACCTCTATCATACTGATAATACTAAGCTGTCTCGGTGGCTACGCTCAGAAAAAGAACGTGGATGCCGCGTCAAAGCTGGTAGGTACTAGCGACGGTCTCACCGAAGCGCGCAATCTACTCAAAGAGGCAATGTCTCACGAGCAGACCAAAAACGATTCACGCACTTACTATGTGGCAGGCCTCAATGAATGGCGAAGCTACGACAACGATATCCGCAAGCTCCAGATCAACCCTAAGGATGGCAGCGTCACTAATACCGCTATGGCCGACAAAATCCTCAATGGCTACGGATACTTCGTCAAGGCAATGTCGCTCGACTCCATCCCCGACAAGAAAGGTAAGGTGAAGCCTCGCTACACTAAAGAGATATTGGGATATTACGACCAATATGCCTTCGACATCTACCGTGCCGGAGTGATTAAATATAAAGAGAAGAAGTATTATCCTGAAGCATACACCGGGTTTATGACAGCCGCGGATCTTGCCGAAAACCCCGTCATGACAAAAGCGGCGAAATCTATCCCCGACTCACTCCGTGCCGAGAGCTATTACTATGCGGGCATCAGCGCTTACACCGCACAGAAAGACACTCTTGCCCTAGGAGCGTTCCACAGAGCTATCGACACTGGATGCAAGGACTCGCAAGCATACCTATATATCATGGCGATATGGGAGAACCGTCTGGCAGGAAACTATAGCAACAAAGAGGAAGCACTTGACTCGCTATACAACGTAGCCACAAGAGGTTACGCCATCTATGGCATAGAAAACACCACCTACCTCCAACGCATCATAGAGATAGACGCCTACCGCGGCCAACAATCCCATGCGCTACAACTGCTCAACGACGAGGTGAAGCGCAGCCCCAACGTCACCTTCCTCTATGGCCAACGGGCTTGGATTGAGGAGGAGCTGGGCATGGATGAGGATGCGCTCGTAGATTATCGCAAAGCAGCGGAGATGACCGGAGTATCCTCCTATACCCTACTCCGCGGAGCACACAAGCTATACCGCATGGGTGCAGAACGCAAAAAGAACCTCTCCGGCACTGCCAAACAGATCAAGGCGCAACGCAAAGCCATCGTCACCGATTTCTTCGAGCCCGCTATGGAACTGGCTGTAAGGGCTAAAAACATATCCAAAGATTCAAAAGAGCTTCAACTTATAGAGAACTTAATAGAAAATATAGATTTCGACCTCTCTATCATAAGATAATAGGCTCGGGGTAGAGATATTTTCAAAGAATTTTACTACCTTTGCGTAGTTTAAATAACAATATACATGGCACAGACGTCGAACATTAACCTAAGTGGACTTGGAGTGGCACTCGTCACCCCATTTAAAGCAGATAAAAGTATAGATTATCCCGCACTATCCAACCTCGTGGAGCACCTTATCGCATCATCATGCGACTATCTGGTAGTATTGGGCACCACCGCCGAGACACCTACCCTCTCCGCCGAGGAAAAAACTGCAGTTAAAGAGTTCATAAAGAAGCAAAACAATGGTCGCGTCCCACTGATATTGGGTATGGGTGGCAACAACACTATGGCATTGGCACAAGAGATACGCGAGAGCGACCTCTCCGGTTTCGATGCTATCCTATCCGTTGTACCATATTACAACAAGCCATCGCAAGAGGGCATATATCAGCACTATAAAGCTATTGCAGAAGCATCACCACTCCCCGTCATCCTATATAACGTACCGGGGCGAACAGGCGTCAACATGAGTGCCGAGACCACACTCCGTCTAGCGAAAGAATTCGACAATATAGTAGCCATCAAAGAGGCTTCAGGCAACCTCAAACAGATCGAAGAAATCATTCACAACAAACCGGAATCATTCCAAGTCATCTCAGGCGACGACGGCATCACCTTCCCTCTGCTCACTCTGGGCGCTGTAGGTGTGATATCCGTCATTGGTAACGCTTATCCCAAAGAGTTCGGCGAGATGGTACGCCTCTGCCACCAAGGTGAATACGACAAAGCACGACATATCCACGACACCTTTGGCAAACTGTTTGAACTACTATTCATCGACGGCAACCCCGCCGGAGTGAAATGCGCCCTCAACGCATTAGGGAAAATCGAAAATGAGCTACGCCTACCGCTAGTGCCTACACGCATGGACACTAACGAGAAGATACACGCTATCATCAATAGCATCCACGTTTAATACGTGTGACGTCAAGGGGGACCCTGCATGATAGACAAAGCTACGGTACAACGCATCAAGGACACCGCCGACATCGTAGAGGTGGTCAGCGACTACGTCAAGTTAACTCGCCGAGGCGCTAACTTCATGGGATTATGCCCGTTTCACAACGAGCGCACACCCTCCTTCTCCGTCAATAAAGCTAAAAACTTCTGCTACTGTTTCTCTTGCCATAAAGGTGGCAGCCCCGTCAACTTCATCATGGAGAAAGAGGGCATCAGCTACCAAGACGCGCTGCGCCAACTCGCTAAAAAATACGGCATTAAGATAGTAGAAAAAGATCTCACCGACGAGGAACGCCGCGCACAAAGCGAACGAGAATCGCTATTTATCGTCAATGAGTGGGCCATGAACCGCATGGAGGATTACCTGCTCAACACCCCCGATGGGCGCAATATCGGCCTTCAATATATCTATGGTCGCGGCATCACCGAGGAGGCGATACATAAATTTCATCTGGGATATAGCCTCGATAAGAACGTGCTCGAAGCGGAAGCACGCAAGGCCGGATACGACCCTCAACTACTTAAGACCGTGGGGCTTACAGGTACAAGCCAGCAGGGACACACCTACGATCGTTTCCGCGGTCGCGTCATGTTTCCCGTGCTTAACACAGCTGGTAAGGTAGTGGCATTCGGAGGACGTGACCTCAAAGGCGCCCCTGCGAAATATGTCAACTCACCCGAAAGCTCCATCTACAAAAAAAGCAACGAGCTATATGGCTTATACCAAGCACGTACAGCCATTGTCAAAGAGGATAAATGCTACCTCGTAGAGGGCTATATGGACGTGATAGGGATGTGGCAATCGGGCATGTGCAACGTAGTGGCATCCAGTGGAACCGCCCTCACAGACCCACAGATAGCCCTTATACACCGTTTCACAGAGAATGTCACGCTCATCTATGATGGTGACATGGCAGGCATCAAGGCCTCACTGCGAGGCATCGACATGCTACTATCCCACAACCTGAACATCAAGGTCTTACTGCTCCCCGACGGTGACGACCCCGACTCCTTCGCTCGCAAGCATACACCGGAAGAGTTTCAGGAATATGTCAAGGCACACGAGCAGGATTTCATCACATTTAAGACAGAGGTCCTCCTCCAATCCTCGGGCAATGACCCGCAAGCCAAAGCACGTGTCGCCACTTCAATCGTGGAGTCTCTCTGTTGCATCTCCGACAAGGTGAAACGCAGCATCTACGTCAAAGAGTGCAGCCGTCTCCTGGGCATCGACGAGCAAGCCCTCAGCTACGCCACCGATAAACGACGCCATCAGGTGGTGGAGAACATCATCAAAGAGCGTAAACGCAAGGAGGCAGAAGCACAATACCCCACTACAACACCTAGCACAGAGAATAACGGCACACCTGCCGACACCACACCTCAACAGGCTGAAACAGAGGCTCAGGAGAGCGTGACGCCCGAGGCTGTAACCTCATATTTCGAGGCACGCCAACAGAGCCAACACCCCGAGATAGTACGCATAGAGAGCGCCCTAATCCGCTATTGCGTGCGTTATGGCATGACACCTTACGCCGTAACTGAAGGGGATAAGGTGCACTACTGCACATTGATAGAGTATATCCAAAGCGAACTTAACGCCGATGATATTAAGTTCCAGAATCCTCTGAATCAACGCATGTTCGATATCATGCTCAAACTCCTCAATAGCTACAACAGCGCCAAAGAGGAGCACGACAAGCAGCTTGGCGAGGAGCGGGCAAAACGTTTCCGCGAAGGTATCGACGCCATTGCTGCTAAAGAGCTCGACATGGACTCCATAGAATATGAGGAGAAGGCTCTTAACCTTAAACTCGACGAAGAGTTCCAAAAGCAAGAGATACTTTTTGCGCGCGACTATCTATCGTCGATACTCGTCAGCCACGAGGAGGATGAGATACGCCAATACGCCATAAAACTCGTCTCCGACAAATATAGCCTCAGCAAATATCATCAAAAGACAGGCAAAATAGAGACAGAGGCCGACAAGCTGTTTGAGCTGGTGCCCCGCACGCTCAATGAATTGAGAGCACAGATGCTGGAGATTCAGATGAAGGAGATAGAGACACAGCTGAGCCAAAGCAACGACGTGGAAACGCAAATGTCGTTAATGAAACAACTACAAGAATTACAAGGACTAAGAAAAGAATTCGCCATCTACAACGGCGAACGCATCGTAAACCCTCGCATTTAAAACTAACAAATGATGAACATATTAGAGACGCGCAACCTTACCAAACAGTTTGGCTCCCATCTCGCATTGGACAACGTCAGCCTCGCCATGGAGGAGGGCGCTGTATATGGCTTACTCGGGCCTAACGGAGCCGGCAAGACCACCTTCCTGCGACTAGTCAACAATATTCTCCTCAAGGATTCCGGAGAGATACTATTCCGCGGACAAGAGATGACACGTGAGATAGGCAAGAACCTCGGCTATATGCCTGAAGAACGTGGCCTTTATGCCAAGATGACGATGGAGGACCAGATACTCTATTTCGGCATGCTTCGCGGCAAAAACAAAGCGGAGCTACGCAAGACCATGTATGAATATATGCAGATATTCTCCATCCCCATCAGTGACACGCGTCGCAAGGTGCAGGAGCTATCCAAAGGTAACCAGCAGAAGGTGCAGATAATCGCCACGTTGGTCCATGAGCCGCAATTGGTGATGCTCGACGAGCCATTCAGCGGTTTCGATCCCATCAATGGAGCACTCCTCTCCTCCCTCATAGAGCGACTCAAGGAACGCGGCACCACCATCGTTCTTTCCAGCCATAATATGTCGGCTGTGGAGGAGATCTGCTCGCACATGGCGCTAATCAACAATGGCCGTCTATTGGTCAATGGCCGCATCGACGAGATAAAAAATCAGCACAAAGAGCACCGCTACATCATCAGCACCGCCTCAGCAGTGGATTTCACGGCACTCACCGAACACAATATCGTCGAGGAGCTAATCAGCACAGACCAGGACCGCTATGGCAATTACCACTACCAACTGCGCATCAACGAGCAGATACAGGGCAACGAACTGCTGCTAGGCGTCTGCAACCAATCACGTGTGCTACATTTTGAGGAGAAGCTGCCAAGCCTCGCCGACCTATTTATCAAACTAACATCAGCTCAATTATGAACCAACTAGGACTCATTATACAACGCGAATACTGCAACGACATCAAAAGCAAAGCCTTCTGGATAGCTACGTTCTTAGTGCCGATTTTACTCATTGGCTTTGGCATCTTTATCGCCATACTCTCCTTGGACTCCAGCACACTGCAAAGCGTGGCTTCCTTAGGACAGGACCAACCCAAAGATGACCTTAGCGGAGCTCAAATAGCCGGAATGATGGTAGGTATGTTTCTCACCCTATTCACCATGATGTATGGCTCACAAATCTACAACAAGGTTAAGACAGAGAAGACAAACCGCATAATGGAGATTATAGCCACCTGCGTACCAGGCAGAACAATGATGTTGGGCAAAGTCATCGCCGTAGGACTGATAGGTATGACTCAGCTATTGACGTGGGTAGTACTCCTCTCCGGAGGCGTCTTAATACTCATGTTGGCCATGCAATGCCTCTCGGAGTTGACTGATATCTTGCAGGTATGGAAACTAATATCGGGCATCATCTACGGCATCCTTTACTTCGTAGGCGGCTACCTGCTCTACGGTTCCCTTTTCGCCTGCGTAGGAGCGATGTCCGACAAGGACAATGATAATCAAGGATATATCGCGATACTGACCTTGATGTTGATGAGCTCATTCTATCTAGGAGAATATACCGTCGATAATCCGTCGTCGCAACTTGCTATCTGGTGCACATATATCCCCTTCACCAGCCCGAGCATCGGCGCCGTTGGGGCTATTAGCGGCGAACTATCTTGGTGGGAATCAATACTATCCTTAGGAGTGCTTTATGCCTCGGCATATTTCATCGTCTCTATGGCAGGTAAAATTTACACCTCAGCGATGCTCCTTAATGGCAAAAAATTCTCTATGAAAGATATACTTGTGTTCATTAAAGCTAAATAATTTGCGCTGGAATCGGCATTTTTTGTTAATTTTGTATTCAAAGAGCAGTTATTAGCATTATTTTGTGAACTATCGCTCAATAAGCACTCTTATACAAGAGTGGAAACATTATTATTTACTTAAGACAACATGAAATTAGCAATAGTAGGAAGTGGATATGTAGGTCTTGTCAGTGGAACTTGTTTCTCCGACATGGGCATCGACGTGACTTGCGTAGATGTTGACGTCAACAAAATCCAACGACTCAAACAGGGAGAAATTCCAATATATGAACCCGGGTTGGAAGACCTGGTTATCAAGAACTATAAAGCAGGTCGCTTGCATTTCACCACCGACCTCACCGAGGTATTGGATGAGGTTGACGCAGTGTTCTGCGCGGTGGGCACCCCTCCCGACGAGAATGGCGCCGCCGACCTGAAATATGTGCTTGAGGTGGCTAGGACCATCGGCAAGAATATGAAGAACTATGTCTGCGTGGTGACAAAGAGCACGGTCCCCGTAGGTACTGCCGACAAAGTATCGGCAGCTATCCGCGAGGAGCTCGACAAACGCGGCGTGGATATAGAGTTTGACGTGGCCTCCAACCCCGAGTTTCTCAAAGAGGGTGCTGCGATTTCCGACTTTATGAGCCCCGACAGAGTAGTGGTAGGTGTCAACAATAGCCGCACGAGAGAGCTTATGGAGCGCATCTATCGTCCCTTCCTCCTCTCCAGCGACAGAATGCTCTATACAGATATCCGCTCGGCTGAGATGATCAAATATGCCGCCAACGCTATGCTCGCCACCCGCATATCTTTCATGAACGACATAGCCAACCTATGCGACCTCGTGGGCGCTGACGTGGAGATGGTGCGTAAAGGTATCGGTAGCGACAAACGCATCGGCACTAAATTCCTATTCCCCGGCTGCGGATATGGTGGCTCATGTTTCCCCAAGGATGTGAAAGCTATCATCAAGACCGCATCGCAATATGGCTACGATATGCGCGTATTGCAAGCTGTGGAGGCTGTCAACGAGTCGCAGAAGGAGATTCTGTTCAAGAAACTCACCAAGCACTTCGGCACTGAATTGAAAGGGAAACGTATCGCACTGTGGGGCCTGGCATTCAAACCCGGCACGGATGATATGCGCGAAGCTACAGCGTTGGTAATGATACGCTTACTCACAGAAGCCGGCGCTACCGTTTGCGCCTACGATCCTGTAGCTGAGACAGAGTGTCGCCGTCGCATCGGTGACAAAATCGAGTACGCACCGGATATGTATGCAGCAGCACTTAACGCTGATGCGTTGATACTCCTTACTGAATGGAAAGAATTCAGAGTGCCATCATGGGATGTGCTGAAACGCGTCATGAAGCAGCCCGTGGTACTCGATGGCAGAAACATTTATTCCCGAAAGGATTTAGAGAAAGCGGGATTTACATATTATGCCCTCGGAAAATAAGATATTAGACTTCCAACCCATCACTAAGCAAGTGATGCCGACGTTGATGAGATACCTCGATATGGAGAAGTCGCGCACCTGCGACTTCTCGTATGGAGGGATTCTCATGTGGGTTGACCTCTATAAATATGAATACGCCATATCCGCCGACACGCTATTCATCAAAGGCGTTTCGCCACTTGGTGATGGTAGCACGGCATTCTCTATACCCGTTGGCGATATGCCGCTCAGCGATGCCGTGCGCACCCTGCGCGAATATTGCCTTGATGCAAAGATTCCGCTGGTGTTCTCCTGCGTACCGGAGGAGAAGAAGGATGAGCTATTGGCGCTACAACCTCGTGAGGTGACGGAGCTGGACGCTCTTGGCGATTACCTTTACTCCGCCGAGGCTTTATCCACACTGGCAGGTAAGAAGCTTAGCAAAAAGCGCAACCATGTCAACCAATTTATGGCTTACTACCCCGACTGGAGATATGAACGGCTACAAGAGTCGCATATCGAGGAGATACGCCGCATCACCACACAGACTATTCAGCAAGAAGCGGCACAGACAGACGCCGCAAAGATGGAACGCTATCTCTCAGATAAGTTCATCCAAGCAATCCATGAGGGTGACGAGAATATCTTAGGCGGTGTGCTAAAGGTCAACGAAGAGATTATTGCCTACACGATTGGCGACATCAAGGATGATACGCTCTACATTCATATAGAGAAAGCGGAACGCCGCTTCAACGGATCTTTTGAGATGATCAACAAATGTTTTGCCGCGGATATGGTGGCCTCTTTCCCTCAGTTGGAATATATTAACAGAGAGGATGATGCCGGTGACCAAGGTCTCCGTTTTGCAAAACATTCATACTACCCTACTACTATACTAAAGAAATACAACGTCATATTCTAAAACATATAAACGATGAAAACACTCGTGATAATACCTACATACAATGAGATAGAGAACATCGCGGCAATCATAGACGCCGTGATGAAGCAAGGCGACTCTATTCATATCCTTGTCATCGACGATAACTCCCCCGATGGCACTGCCAGTGTAGTGAAAAAGCATATGGAGAATTATCCGGGGCGTCTATTCATCGAAGAACGGTCGGGAAAGTTAGGCCTCGGCACCGCTTACATCTTAGGCTTCAAATGGGGTCTCGCGCATGGCTATGACTATATTATGGAGATGGATGCCGACTTCTCGCATAACCCCGACGATGTGCCTAGACTTATCAAAGCATGCCACGAGGATGGCGCAGATATGTCTGTCGGATCACGCTATATCACAGGTGTAAACGTGGTGAACTGGCCTATGGGGCGCGTGCTAATGTCATACTTCGCTTCCAAATATGTGCGTTTTATCACAAGGATGAAGCTATACGACACCACGGCCGGATTTGTATGCTATCGCCGTAAGGTGCTGGAGGAGATAGGTCTCGACAAGATAGAATTCAAGGGCTATGCCTTCCAAATAGAGATGAAATACCGCGCTTGGCGCAAAGGGTTCAAGGTAAAGGAGATACCAATAGTATTCGTCAACAGAGTGCTGGGCACCAGCAAGATGAGCGGCAGCATCTTTGGCGAAGCGGCGTTTGGCGTCATCAAACTGCGCATTAAATCAATTTTCGGTAAACTGTAACAACAAGGAATTATGCTGCTATACAACGCTACAATTATTAATGAGTCGGAGAGCTACCACGGTTATGTGGAGGTAAAAGGTAATATTATAGAGAATGTGGCTAAGGGTGACCCCATAGCCACGCTTCTTAACAGCTATCCGGAGAGCGAAAGACTCGACCTGGATGGTAAATGGCTCCTCCCAGGAGTAATTGACGACCAGGTTCATTTCCGCGACCCCGGACTTACTCACAAAGGGGACATCGCCACAGAGAGCCGCGCCGCGATAGCCGGTGGCGTCACCTCTTTCATGGATATGCCCAACACTAAACCGCAGACGACCACCCTTGAAGCATGGAAAGCAAAGATGCAGCACGCACAAGAGGTGTCGCTTGCCAACTATAGCTTCTTCTTCGGCGCCACAAACGATAATATAGCAGAGATAAATAAGCTCGACAGCAAAGCTATCCCCGGGATAAAGGTCTTCCTCGGAGCCTCAACAGGGAATATGCTTGTGGATAATGAGGCTAGCCTCGACAAGATTTTTTCACTACCCTACCTCATCGCCATCCACAGCGAGGATGAGAATATTATCCGCAAAAACGCAGAAACATATCGGGAGAAATATGGCGAGGACGTTCCTGTAGAATGTCACCCATTGATTCGTAGCCGCGAAGCCTGCCTAGTCTCCACCCAAAGAGCCATAGAGAGAGCGCAGCGACTGGGTACCCGCCTACATATCTTGCACTTATCCACCAAGGAGGAAATACTACTATTAGGAGATACTAACAGTAGTAAAATCACAGGAGAGGTCTGCGTGCATCATCTATGGTTCACCGACGAGCAGTACAAGAGCCTCGGCACACGCATTAAATGCAACCCTGCCGTGAAATCCAGGGAGGATCGTGAGGAGCTACGCCACGCGCTCAACGATGGAAGAATCGCCGTCATAGCCACAGACCACGCCCCTCACCTACTCAGCGAGAAAGAGGGTGGCGCTCTGAAAGCCGCATCCGGTATGCCGCTTGTACAGTTCTCACTCTTGGCGATGTTGGATATGGCGAAACAGGGGATAACATCCACTGAAAATGTGGTAAGACTAATGTGTCACAACCCGGCTACGCTTTACGACATCGACCGCCGCGGTTTTATCCGCAAAGGGTATTATGCCGACATGGTAGTAGTGGATCCCAGCAAACCCACAGAGGTTACGACAGAGATTATCCAATCACGCTGCGGTTGGTCACCGTTTGAAGGGCACACCTTCCCTCACAGCGTTGACACCACCATCGTCAATGGCGTAGTAGTATATACTCAAGGTAAGTTCAGCGGCGATACTGCAAGTATGCCACTACGATTTCACATCGACTAGAGGATTCTTCAGAGATATAAGCGCGAAGGCTACTGATGGGTAGGAGCCGTTTTCTTCTCCACCTGCTCTGTTTTAGCTTTCGCAGCCTTCTTGGCATCTACCTTGGAGAAGAAGGTATAGCTCAGGTATGCGCCAATTACTACAATCAACGTAGCAATAATCAGCGCCAACAGCACCTTTAGCGTCTTCTGATACATCTCCTTCTGATAATTGTGCGTACGGTTTAGCGGCAATCCACACTCCACCTTTGGAGCGTTGGGCTGAGCTACAGCTTTACCCTCAACACCTAGCACGTGCACGATATAAGCGGAATGGTTATCCTTATTCTCAGCCGTGGCGCGCACCAACGTGGCTATCTTCTGATTATCATCACCCGCGGCATCGGAGAAGTTATATCGAATGTTGTGATCCTCCATTTGCTCCAGCATACCATCAGTACACAGATAGAAATAGTCTCCCTGCCGGATATCCGCCGTGTGGTAAATATCCGCCTTTAGACGCTTCCCGTTAGGCTGCATGGCGCGAGTGATAACATTCTTTTGGCGTGAATGTTTCGCCTCCTCGGGCGTCATCTCACCGATACGTATCAGGTCATTGACCAGCGAATGGTCTTGTGTCTGGAATAAAATCTCAGTATCAGCGGCATTTCTTCCCGGACGGATATGATATACACGGCTATCACCCATATGAGCTATGGTGCACCCATTCTCGTGGAATTTAAGCAACGTCAGCGTAGTGCCCATCTTCTTCTCCGCACCGGTATCTACCTTATCCAACGCATCGTAAGCGTCAGACACCGCCTTAGCCAACATATCATCAGTAAACGCCACGTCAGCACCCTGCATCGCTGCTATGGAGGCACTAATGGCGTTGCACACTGTAGCACTTGCCACCTCTCCGGCATCATGGCCGCCCATGCCATCACATACGATATAGAGCCGGTCTAAAGGCGTAGATTGCTTATGTTGGGGATAAATAGAATCCTCTTGGTGTGGATTTCCCAGAGCGTCAACACGTTTGCCATACTCAAGGATGCTATATGATTGAAGTCTGTATTTCATGACGGATAGTTTAGATTACGGTCATATCTTCATCGGGGAATTCAAAGATGAGGTCGGCATCGGGGAGGCTAATCACTTTACCCGCCTTCAGCTCTATCTCATTGCCATAGGTCAGCAACGTATTACCCACATAGGTATCGTTGACACGCTCTTTCGCCAAGCTCACGGAGTGCACGAAACCGACATTGGGATCTTTGCGCACATCAACCACGATGTGTTCGCGGCTCATGCGCTTGCTCCCATTAGTGGATATCTGGAAGTCGGCAGTGGAACCGGAGGCACGTCTTCCCACAACGTTTCTACCAAACTGAAGTTGAAAAGTCTGTCCGGTAGCCACAACCCTCAGACAGCCTATCGAATAGTTGATTGGCATAGGAGGGGGTGTATCAGGGCCCGGCTGCTGATTAAATTGCTGTTGAGGCTGCACCGGCTGTTGGTGAACTGGATATTCAGGCTGCGGAGTAATCGGCGGTTCGGGCTGCAAATGAGCTACGTTAGGCTGCGGAGCTTGAGCGGCACGAGGTGCGGGCTTCGCCGGTTTCTGTGGTTTTTGTGGCTCTACCACCGCTTCACACAGAGTGATGTAGGCAGAGAAAATGGATTTCTGCTTACATGCCGGGCAGCTGATGCTTAGATGTTCTATACCGGGCATCTTGCGCACCGATAAGACCCCGCCACACAGCGGACATTTGAGTTTAACTATATTATTGCCGGTCGGTCCCATAATCAATTAAATTTACACCAAATCAACGAGTTGACTTTAAGATTTTACAAATGTAGCATTTTTTTGCTGATTATTCAAAAAAAGTTCTAGCCGTAGCCACCACTTTATCCTCGATAGCTGAGATAGGGATAGTGAAGGTAGGCGTTCCGGCAGCATAACATGCTATCTCATATTCGGTGTAATAGAACACCACGCCATCCTCTGTAATCCATGGATCCACACTAGGATAAGGGAGGTTATTGACATCATATATCGAGCTATCTATCTGTAGGCTAGCCTCCAGGTCAGCATCCGACGACACTTCAAAATATCTCTTCAGTCCGGCCTTCATACGCGGCTGAAGCGCACTCTTGTCGGAGATGAGATCTATGGTAAACTTCCTACCATCTGATTTTCTGAAGGTCACGCCATATTCACCTTCCATGCCATGTGCGGCGCCATTGGCGTAATAGGACTGCTGTATCACAAATGTCACTGCTTTTGAGGACTCATAGCTCTTCTTTATAACAATCTTGTTATATTCATCATCAGCCACGGCTTTAATATCATCGGCATAGAAATCCAGAAGTGCCTGGCCATCATCCAGGTTGCCGTCATATTTACCGCCAAGCGCCTCGTTGATCCACTCCCTTATATTCTGCACAAGTGAGGCATTGCCACCTGTAGGATACGCTATGGATAGCAAACTGTTGTCGCCAAACCCGGGTATGGAGATGGAATACACATTTAGCGTGAGCTCTTCAGGCTCCTGCTCTTCCTCCTGAACGGGTTCTTCCTCCTCCATCACGACATCCTCTGGATGGAAACGCGCTCTTTCTTCTCTAATTAGATAGAATATGAATCCTGCTAATCCTAATATGAGAATTATAGCTATCACCCACCACACCTTTTTTGATTTCTTCTTAGGCTCCTCGATGGGTTGGCTATCAAATGTCGTTGCCGCGGAGGTGGTGGTAGCGTCAAACGTAGTGGCATCATCGGGGTTATACCTTGACGTTTGGTCGAAGGTGGTAGCCTCATCGGTGGAATAAACACCGTAGAGGATAGCCTTGAACGTAGCTATCGAATCCGGACGTGACTCACGCCGTGGATTCATAGCGTGTGTGATGGCGGTACGTAAAGCTATTGGCAACGAGGGGTCCATCTGCGGCAAACCTGTTTGCGACACATCAATAGCGGAAGGGGGCGTCTGTCCGGTCACCATCTTATACAATGTGGCCCCAAGGGCATAAATATCTGTCTGAGGGGCGAACTTACTAACGCTCCCCGTATTATATTGCTCCAGAGGTGAGTAGCCATGGCTGAGGCCAACCGGTGTGGTAGTGGTGCTGTCTCCGGTCTCCATATCATAGAGCTTGGAGACACCGAAGTCGATGAGTACTACCCTACCTGTATTGTGCTCTATCATCACGTTGGCAGGCTTCACATCCAAGTGGTTAATCTTTAGTGAATGGAGGTATTCCAGTGCATTGCAGAGAGGATTAAGTATCTCCAATGCCTCATCGGGCGACAACTTACCTTTCTCCTTTATCAACACAGAAAGGGATTTGCCGGCGATGCACTCCATCACGTAATAGGAGGTCTCATTCTCCTCAAAGGCGTCAAATACCCTTACGATATTCTCATGAGAAAGTCCGGCGATTATCCGAGCCTCCTTCATAAACTTTCGTTGGAATTTCTTTACCAGCTCCTTCTTTCCCTCAGATGGTACCGAGACGTGACCTGTGGCATCGCTGCGCTCACAGAGTTCCTTAAAGAAGAATTCCTTGATAGCCACCGCCACGCCCCTGCTGAGGTCTGTGGCGAGATAGGTGATACCAAAACCACCTTGGCCCAATACTCCATCTATTCTATATTTGCCGGACTGTAAAAGTGCTCCGATTTTAAGATTATCCATAAAAGAGTTTTTTAATTAGTGATTGAATATTTAGTCAGCTCTATAGAACTGAAGTAGATAACACCTGGCTATGAAATCGGCATTGTCGCGGGTGAGGCTCTCAGTGCCGTCCAAGCCGTTCCACCGCATATCGGGGAGCATATCATTAGCGATAGCATACTGCACAAGGTCTATAGGCGCGGCGCCACGCTCCGTGATAAGACGGAAGGCATTTTTTTCGGCATACTCCTTGTCATAGCAGGGATTGTCGGGGTGTGACAAGCATCGTGCTATGTCGCGTGCCAACAGCATACCCTTCTTCTCATTTACCAAAAGAGTGAAATCGTGGCAATCCTTAATGCCGGGGATATTCTCCTCGTTAGGATCCCAGTCAAACGCCTTATGCAGGAATTCATTAAGCGATTCATAGTCCTTAAAGAAAGCGATGCGTTTGCCGTCATTAGCTTTCAAGAATGGCTCATAATAGCTATGTGGGGCATCGTTTTCCTCGGTTTTCTTGCGTTTAGATTTGGGCAGCTCGCCACTCACCAACAGCCATACCCACTCCCTTAGATAGAGCGCCAACGGCCCTGTCGGGAGGTTCATCTGCGCCTCTCCCATGCTCTGTATCATCTCCTTTTGGTCTTTACCCTTCAGATCTTGCATCAACGCATACATATTGGTCTTAAAGGCTGGAGCCATCAGATAGGATGCCCAGTAGATCCAATGCCCTAGTGTAGTAAGCGTCTCCGCATCTTCGGGGTCATACATATCCAGGTCGTTTGTTTTGACCATACCCTCCGGCAACGGGGAGTCCTCATAGCTGCGGTCCAACTCCTCATAGAGAATCTTCGCCAGCTTGATAAGTTCCTCATCGTAGGGATAGATATATTGCCATTCACCGGGCATATAGAAGGATACCGAATACCATAGCAGGAAACAGACATCTGCAAAATTCAATTCGTAATCCACGTATGTGCCCTCCTCCATCTCGCCATCGAGATTTAGCGAACCATCCTCAGAGGTATAGAAGGGCACGGGATAACCGTAGATAGTGTTGCAATGGTCGATAAAGGCACGCCATGCGCCTATATCTCCACTTATATCCTGGAGATAGCAGGTGAGACAAAGCACCGCCTCTTTACGCCCCGACTCGGGGAATTTAGCTAGTAGCCCTGAATTATTCCACTCCGTCATAAGCCTATTGGCAAGAGAGAGATACCAATAGTCGGAGGAAAACATCTCATGCGCATTTACTTTTCGCTGTAAATACTCTTTATCTGTAATGACCATTTTCATATATATTATACTAATTAGGTTTCGATAGCCTTAGTATCACGCTTTATTTTCCACGAAATCGTGTTGCGTGACATCAAAGACTATATTCTTTTTATTAAACATTTTATCCATCAAATTATTGCGCATCAGTGTATCAGGTGTGTCGGCAATAATTGATTTATCGGCACTGAGTAGCCATATCTTGTCTGCCATGCGAGCCGCCTGCGCTACATCGTGCGACGAAAGCAATATCGCGGCATTTTTCTCATGAGCTATTGACTTGAGTAGCGACATTATCTCTATGCGTGCGGCAGGATCCAGGAATGAGAAGGGCTCGTCGAGGATAATAATCGGCGACTGCTGCGCCAACGCTCTGGCTATCATACATTTCTGACGTTCCCCATCAGAGAGCTCGGCAAAGTATGTGTCGCGTTTATAAAGTATATCGACCGCCTCCATAGCGTCATGAACAATCTGTTTGTCCTCCTTAGAGAGGATGCCAAAGAGCCCGATATGGGGATGACGACCCATAGCCACTATCTCCTCTACGCTCATGCCTCCTGCCATCATTCGCTCTGTAGTGACGATAGCTATATGCTTGGCAAGGCGTTTTCTGCTGTATCGTTTGATGTCAATGCCATCCACCTCAACGTCTCCGGATATAGGCGGCAACTCTCCGGTGATGGCCTTCAACAGCGTTGATTTACCGGCGCCGTTTCTACCAATAAGCGCCACTACCTCACCGGCTGTCAGCGAGAGATTAAGGTCGGATAGAACGACCTTCTTACCATATCCTACTGCGAGATTCTTTACTGATAAGCGTACCATATCAATTAAAATAAGCTAATTTCTTACCTGCAAGCAGGAGGTATATTATCACCGGAACGCCAAAGATAGGTGTCACGGCATTTATAGGTATCACACCAAAACCGGAGGGCAACACGGTGATCAATGCGCATAGCATGGACAATATCGCTCCGATTAGCATTGAGGAGGGCAACAATATGAAGTGGTTGGAGGTGCGCATCACCATTCTTGCCAAATGCGGCACTATCAAACCTATAAACCCTACCGGTCCGCAAAAGGCCGTCACAATAGCTGTCAGCAATCCTGAAATGAGCAGCAACGATGCCCTGACTCGCTTTACCGAATAACCCATATTGGCGGCATATCGTTCACCAAGCAGCAGCGCGTTAAGCGATTTTGCCATCAATATGGATAACAGCAACAGCACAATAGAGATACCCGCCAACATCGGAAGTGAATCATTGTTCACCCCCATATAGCTACCCATTCCCCAAACAGCAAAAGACTTAACATCCTCGGCGGGAGCAAAGAAGTTGAGCAGAGATATCACTGCTGATGAGAAATATGAGAACATGATACCGACGATAAGCAGCGTCAACGCATTCTTCATAAAGGAGGAGAATGCCACCAACAATGCCACGACAGCCATGGCGCCTACCGTAGCGGCAAAAACCACCGCCGACAATCCGACAAACGCCAAATCACTATCCGATATAGCCGATATCAATGAGGGGAATGCCAACGATAACAACGCCACGCCCAACGATGCGCCGGAGGATACGCCCATGATAGAGGGCCCTGCCAATGGATTGCGAAACGTGGTCTGCATCATCAGTCCGGCACTCGACAAGGCGGCTCCGGCAAACATTGCCGTCATAGCCATGGGCAAACGTGCCTCCATGATGATATATCGCCATGTGCGCTTCGTCTCCCCACCTGTCAATGCCGCCAAGACATCATTAATCGGGATATCTACCGCGCCGACACAGAGTATCAGCCCTAAAAGAACTAATATCATGATGAGCAATATGGCATAGATCAATGGTCTTTTCATAGCGCTATTTCAACTGTTGAAAGTATCTTAACTGATAACCATCTTTGATATCCGGATGGAAAATGTGCATATAATCCGCCAACAATAGGTCGGGATGATATGGAAACTCCTCAAAGAGCATCGACGCGGAGGTGTCGGAATAATAGACTGCGTCATGGTTCAACGGAGCGAACTCTCCGTAACGTTTATCCTGCTTAAGCAATGACTCTTTTGTAAGTGGGCCGAAAGATTTTATCACCCAATAGTCGGCATCGGAGGCTTTCTCCAACACCTCTTCAAAGGTTAGTGCCAATGATCCGGTAGCATCTGTGGCAGCCCATGGATAGATAGCTCCGGCGTCCTCCAACAGATGTGCCATATAGCTACCTCCGGCTGGAAGATACCAAACGCCCTCATACATGTTCTCCACCAATACTTTAGGCTTTGAGCTGTTGTCTTTTACCTTAGCCACCAGATCATTATATTTGGTTTCCACAGAGGCAAATATCTCGTTAGCTTCTGCCTCATGGCCTGTCAACAATCCCATAAACTTAATCCACTCGGCACGGCCCAATGGTGTACTCTCTAGATTATCGGTAAATTTAAGATATGTGATTCCTTGCGAGGAAAGGTCCTGCACTGTCATTCCCTCATAAATGCTTATAATGATGGCATCAGGGTCTAGGTCGATAATCTTCTCTACAGATGGCGAAGAGGGGTTACCCAAGTCAATGATGGTGTTATTGGCTATGCCTTCAAGCACCTCCGGTATCTTGAAATAGGAGGCGTCTGTGACACCTTTGATGACATCTACGCTACCCAACTCCTTAAGTAAGGCGGCATGAACAGAGGTATATACCACGGCGTTCTGAAGCGGAACATCTATCACCTCACCCTTTGGCAAGTTGTCGTGAGATGCTCCACGATCAACAAGGATGTATGTGGCAAGGGGCTGCTCCGACGTTTTGTCGCTACGTACCTCCACCTTGGTATATCCATCCTCTTTTTGTATGTTGAGTAGCTCGGAGTATTTTAGCTCTACCCCGCTATTCTTTGCCGCGTTATTACTATCCGCACGTCGTTCTCCACATGCAGAAAAGATAAAAAGCACCATGACGATGATGATGCTTTTCAGTATAATATTAAATCTAGAATTATTCATTAGTCAACTAAGCCAACTCCTTAACGATCTCGTCAACGGTCAGCAACCGTTGCTCGCCGGAGGTCATATTCTTTAGTGCTATTTTACCCGACTTTAGTTCCTCCTCGCCAATAATGGCCACATAGGGGATCTTCATGGTGTCGGCATAACCCATCTGCTTCTTCATCTTGGCATTATCGGGGTAAAGGATTGCTGCGATGCCTGCTCTACGCAAGGTGGCAAGGTATGCCAATGCCGCATCAGCCTCTGCGGTGCCAAAGTTTGCAAACATGATGGTTGGTGCGGAGGTCAATGTCGGCGGGAAGAGATCCAAATCTAACAACACGTCGTAGATGCGATCTGCGCCAAAGGAGATACCTACACCTGAGAGCCCCGACATACCAAACACGCCGGTTAGGTTGTCGTAACGGCCACCACCTGTGATACTTCCCATCTTAGCGTCAAGCGCTTTAACCTCGATAATAGTGCCGGTATAGTAGTTAAGACCGCGCGCCAACGAGGGATCAAACTCTACTTGACACTCATGCTGTGCTTTATCAAAGCCCGACAATACGATGCGAAGCTCCTCTATACCTTTCATGCCGACCTCTGAGCTCTGCAGAAACTCTGCCAGACGTGCTATCTTCTCCTCATCGGTACCGGAAAGCTCCAATACGGGGGTAAGTAGCTTAATGCTCTCCTCAGAGAGTTCGTTGGCTCTAAGCTCCTCCACCACATTGTCTATACCTATCTTTTCGATTTTGTCAATAGCTACAGTGATGGGAACGAGTTTATCCTCTGCGCCTATCACCTCAGCGATACCGGCAAGTATCTTTCTGTTGTTAACCTTTATGACGGTACGTATCTTCAGTTTGGCAGAGAATACGAAGTCGATAAGCGACAACAGCTCTACCTCGTTGTAAAGAGACTCTGAACCAACCACATCGGCATCACACTGATAAAACTCGCGATAGCGGCCCTTCTGAGGTCTGTCGGCACGCCATACCGGTTGCATTTGGAAACGTTTGAACGGCATCTGGAGCTCATTGCGGTGTTGCACCACGTAGCGCGCGAAGGGCACGGTGAGGTCATAACGCAATCCTTTCTCACAAATCTTAGCTGCCAATGCCGGACGAGAGTCCTCTGCCATGTCAGCTTCGTTGACCCCTTTCAAGAAGTCTCCGCTATTGAGTATCTTAAAGAGTAGCTTATCTCCCTCTTCGCCATATTTACCCATCAGCGTGGAGAGATTCTCCATTGCCGGTGTCTCTATCTGGGAATAACCGAAAAGCTTGAATGCCTCTCTGATTGTATCAAATATATAGTTTCTTCGTGCTGTCTCTAAAGCACCAAAATCTCTTGTACCTTTTGGTATGGATGGTTTCTGAGCCATACTTCTATTTTTTATTTTAATTTACTGCAAAGTTAACGATTTTTCCACACTTTAGCAAAATTACCTCTGCCTATGTATATTTAGTCACTACTTACACTGCCAAATTAACAATTTACGTCACATAAAATAGCATTTTTTAAGGGATTCTGTTGCCGCAATATCATGGATTTTTGTGAACTTTGCACCCGAAAAATTTTAAGGTATTTTATGCAACAAGGAAACGAAAAATCAAACGCTATCCACGGAACTAGAACAGAATTTTCTACTAAGTATTTCACTTTTTTAATGATTTTTTTGGGAATGCTGTCGGCATTCGGTCCCTTTCTCACCGATATGTATCTTCCGGCATTGCCCTCTATGGTACGAGACTTCAACACCACCGAGTCGTTGGTGCAGCTATCCCTCACTATGGGTATGATCGGATTGGCTGTTGGCCAAATATTCTTTGGTCCCATGAGCCAGAAATGGGGCCGCAAATCGGTCTTATTCGGCTCTATGCTTCTTTTTATCATAGGTGCCATAGCATGTCTCTACTCCTCAGATATTAAATTCTTCTTGCTTTGCCGTTTGGCTCAAGGTCTCGGCGGAGCCGGTGGCATCGTCCTCTCTCGATCCATTGCTACTGACTGCTATAGCGGCAGAGAACTGGCTAAAACCATGGCTATAATCGGCGCCATTAATGGTATCGCTCCTGCATTCGCTCCGGTAATCGGCGGATTGCTCAGTAATGCTATTGGTTGGCAAGGTATATTCGCCACCCTCACCGGACTCGGCGTGGTACTGCTTATCATGACTGCTATCTTCAAAGAGACGCTCCCTAAAGCTAAGAGATTTCAAGGTAGCATTTTCTCCACTTTCAAAGAATACAAAGGTGTGCTGAAGATGCGTCGTTTCGTATTGCTAATCCTTGCATACGGTTTCGGCATGGGTACACTATTTGCTTATATCTCCGCGGCTCCTTTTGTTATCCAACAGCAATTTGGCTTCGATGAGGTAGGTTTTGCCATCACTTTCGGTGTTAACTCTGTGCTTATCGGCGTTGGATCAGGTGTGGCGTTAAAATTCAAATCGCTTGATAAGGCTTTACTCATCGGCGCTATTGGCATGTTTATTATGGCTATCGTCCAATTCGGGTTTGTAGAGCTATACAATAACTTCGTAACCTACGAAATCGGCATGGTGATTTTGCTGCTTTTCCTGGGTATCGTCATCACCACAACTACCTCTATGGCAATGGATGAGGGACGTGAATACACCGGAGCAGCAGCGGCTATCGTAGGCGCCATCGGCTTCCTCATGGGAGGCGTCGTTTCACCTATCGTTGGATACGGCGACATCCAAACCACCACTGCCATAGTAATACTAGCTACTACTCTAATACTCACGCTTTTAGCTATTACACTCTATAAAAGTTCCAAATCACCCAAGGCTTAATTCTCGCATTATTTTTCGTCTAATATTTTTAGACAAAACTATTGCAATACCCGAATTTTGTTGTAATTTTGCGTTATGATTAATTCATACAGCTCACAGCTGCTGGACTCAGCAGTTAACAACCTGTCGAAGCTACCCGGCATCGGACGAAAAACCGCGCTCCGGTTAGCCCTACACTTATTGCGTCGTGACGCACAACAATCTTTGGACTTAGGCAAATCAATCATAGAGTTAAGAGAAAAAGTTTCATATTGCGAGCGTTGCCACAATATCTCCGATACCCCGGTGTGTGGCATCTGCTCCGACACTCATCGCGACGCCCACCAAATTTGTGTGGTGGAAAACGTCAAAGATGTGTTGACCGTGGAAAGTACCCACGAATATCGCGGCCTTTATCACGTGCTCGGCGGCCTTATTTCACCTATCGACGGCATAGCACCTTCGGATCTGGAGATAGAATCGCTAGTGCAGCGTGTTAAGGAGGAGGAGATTTCTGAGGTGATACTTGCTCTAAGCCCTACTATGGAGGGCGACACCACAGGCTTCTACCTCTTCCGCAGGTTGCAAGACCTAGACAATGTGAAAGTCTCTATCTTGGCTCGAGGAGTCGCAATCGGTAATGAACTGGAATATACCGACGAATTGACGCTCGGTAGATCCATCATCAACCGAATACCTTTTAGTGACACATTCTCTAAAAAATAATATATCATGTTAACCTCTCAATCTCCTGATAACAAAGTATTTCTCCGCGCCATCGAGGCCGAAGATCTGGATTATCTCATGGAATGGGAAAACGACACCAGTCTGTGGATATACTCAGATACTACCGCGCCGTTGTCCAAACGCATTATCGCGCACTATATATCCAACTACGACGCAGATGTGTTTCGCAGCGGTCAGCTGCGCCTTATGATTGAAGAGAAAGACACCGGTCTCACTATGGGTATTATTGACCTCTACAAAGTCGATGCCGTCAACTCCAATGCTATGGTAGGAATTTTCATCGAGCCTAAACAGCAACGCAAAGGGTACGCCCTCGACGCACTGCAAATCTTGATGGAATATAGCCGCGCTACTCTCGGTCTGCACCAACTGCTGGCTATGATTAATGCCGACAACGCTCCCTCGCTGCACCTATTCCAAAAAGCAGGGTTCAAAGAAGTCGGCTTTATCCCCGATTGGCGCAGAAATCCCCTCGGTTTCGTAGGCGTAAATATCTTGAATAAGATACTTTAGGCCTCAAATCAACAATTTTTTTACATACCGGCGCTAGATACGCCAAAATTCATTAACTTTGCACTGTTAAAATCTCGCCTTACGGCGTCTTAATAGAACAAAGAGAAGAATGCGTGTACTCAAATTTGGAGGTACCTCCGTAGGAACCCCGGAGAGCCTTACCAATGTTATTAATATAGTAGAAGCCATCTCTGAGCCGACTATCGTCGTCGTTTCCGCTCTCGGTGGCATTACAGACAAACTTATCTCCACTGCGAAACTGGCAGCTGCCGGCTCTGATGAATATCTGCCGCAATTAGACAATATCATCCTTCGCCATCGCGACATGATCGACAAAATGGTCATCGCTGAAAATAAAGAGGCTACCAGCGTGAAAGTAGAGGAATTATTGAAACAGATTAGCGATATTTACCGCGGAATATCACTGCTTAACGAGTTGTCGGAACGCTCTCTCGACGTTATCGTCTCTTTCGGAGAACGAATCTCTTCAATCATCGTGGCTAACTCTATCCATGGAGCTATTCATAAAGACAGCCTCGAGATAGTAAAGACAGAGAAATGGTTCAACAAAAATATCGCTGATACAGCCCTCACTACCAAGCTTATTCAAGAAAATTTGAGCAATGTAGAGAGCGGCCATCCCATCGTCATGGGCGGATTTATCTCCCGCGATAGAGACACCAACTTTATCACTAACCTAGGACGTGGAGGTAGCGACTACACCGCAGCATTGGTAGCCGCGTCTCTTGACGCTTCTGTATTGGATATCTGGACAGACGTAGATGGCTTCATGAGCGCCGATCCTCGCATTATTCCGCAAGCCAAGGTCATGGAGGAGATGTCTTTTGTAGAAAGCATGGAACTTTGCTCCTTTGGCGCGAAAGTCATATACCCACCGACTATCTATCCCGTATTCCATAAGAACATCCCAATACGCATACTCAATACATTCAATCCATCCGCTCCCGGCACTTGGATATCAGACAAGAGCAGCAGCGCCGACAGTAAAGCTGAAGTGAGAGGTATATCTTCGGTAAAAGAGACTACTCTTATCAACGTCACCGGATCGGAAATAGCCAATATCGCAGACTACAACGCCCGCATTTTCAACACTTTAGCAAAGAATGGCATTCAGGTTCTGATAGTATCACAGCAATCATCTGAGGAAAAAATCACATTCGCTCTGACACAAAAGGACTCTGTATTGGCGCTTAAGGTCCTTAGAGAGGAATTTGCCCCTGAATTACTATCCGGGAAAATCAACGAATTGGAATGTATCGAAGACACCTCTGTGATAGCTGTCGTAGGTGAAAAAATAAACCAAATTCCAAATATCAACGGCCGCATATTCCACACCCTTGGCAAAGAGGGTGTCAATGTTTTGGCTTCTGCTGCAGGCATATCTCAGACCACCATCACCATGGCTGTGCCAGCTGATGACACTACAAAAACGCTCCGTATCCTCCACGCAGAACTCATCCAATAGGTTATTGCAACTTTAAATTATCACGCCCCTCCCTTTTTGATATTCATTAAGGGGTGGGGCAACATAACCTTTCCCCTTTATATGCGTTATACTTGTGATAACATCATTTAACGCAATTTCGTATGGAATCAAAATTTGGAAAAACTCTTATTGTTTTTGTGATTACGCTATTAATCGTGAATATGCTACCTATAAGCAACTTATAGCGCAAAACGACGCCAACTATTTTGCCAATAAACTGCTTAATTCTAAGTATAATAGATACCAGATCAGCAACTATTTTGAAAAACATCTCGGTGAGAATTCTAACTATGGCACTCTGATGGGTATGTGATGTACCGACGCTACAACACTCAATATCTTTCGGGATATGTTATGCGACCACTTCATCAAAACCGATGATTATATGCTGCAAACTATC
>CAZLJS010000002.1:0-30666 GCA_964559895.1 uncultured Sangeribacter sp. | reverse complement strand
TAGCAATTGTCGCTGGCCATTGCTGTAGCTACGCAGCAGGTCGGCATAAGAATAGTATATATAACAGTGAGACAGTAAGATAAGCGTATTGCGTAAATTGCGTTGCGTAAATTGCGCAATGCAAAGCTAAGCATAAATTTTGATATATACAAGAGCAAGTTACCGTATTTGTTATTACTTTTGCAGAATGAACGTAGTGCACATATTTAATCCGGAGACAGATTTTGCTTTAGCATCCGGCGCCGAGTATTACACACCGCCGAAGAATGTGGTGACGTTGCGCCGTAAGTTGGCGCTCACTCCGGCACTGTTTGCCCGTAGTGGGGAGTATATATTGCTTCTTGATAATTTCACAGATGAGGAGTTGACGTCGCTGGATTACTATGATATGGCTATATCTAAAGGTGTGAAGATACTGCTTCCAAGCGCAGAGCTGCCCGATGACGCGGAAATAAAGCCGTGGGGTTGGAACCTTTCGTTGCGTAGATTTCTGCTCAATAAGTCCGTTGATGCCAATAAGTTGCCAAGTGAAAAGAATATAGAGGAGTTGCGGCGGCTGTCGCATCGACGCACTACTATCCCTTTCTTAGAGACAGTATATAGCTATCTGGATTATCGCCCGCCATATCCATTGCCAATAGAGCTTAGTGATGAGGCCTCTGTGGCTGCATGGTGCGGAGCTAATGCAGGAGGATACCTTAAAGCACCATGGAGCAGCTCCGGCCGCGGCATATTCAGAGTGTTGCGTAGTGATGGCGAGGATATTCGTGGTTGGGTACGCGGCACGTTGCGCCGACAAGGATCATTGCTGGCGGAACCGGGATGGCGTCGTGCCTTCGATTTCGCTACTGAATGGGTAGTGGAGCAGGGTAGCGCTCGGTTTATCGGTTACTCTGTTTTTAATGTCGATGATCATAGCCAATATACCGGTAATGTGGTAGATTCACAGCCCAATCTCAAAGCGTTGATTGATGGTAAATCAGGCGGTATGTGTGATAGCTGTGTGGAGGCGCAAAGGGTAGCGATAGAGTCGCTGATAGCACCTTATTATGATGGCCCGATGGGGATAGATTGCCTCATTGACGATGCTGGCTATCTGAATCCTTGCGTGGAGATAAACATGCGTTGTACCATGGGTATGGTGCCCCTGCTATGATAATTGCCGGAAAATTTGTAATTTTGTCTTTGTGATGAAGAGAATAGTCGTAATAGGCCAAGGCAATGTGGCGTGGCATCTATGCAGATGGTTGGCGCCGATAGCTGAGGTGATACATGTCAATTCTAGGAGCCTGGAGGGGTTGCCCGCCAAGGCCGACTTGTATATAATATCAGTGAGCGATGGAGCAATAGCCTCTGTGGCTCAGAATCTTACAAATGTAGATGGGGCGGTGGTTCACACTTCCGGTTCTTCAGATATAGATACTCTGCCTGCTGAGATAAAGCGCCGCGGAGTGCTATATCCTATGCAAACCTTCACAAAAGGTAAGGAGCTGGAATATAATACTATACCGCTCTTTGTGGAGGGTAGTGACAGTTCTGTGGAACAGTATCTGCTGGAGGTGGCCACGCTCATGTCGGGCAACGTACAGACAGCAGACTCCGATAAGCGTCGCCGCATACATCTCTCCGCGGTGTTTGCCTGCAATTATGTCAACTATCTATTCACCCTTGCCGACGATGTGCTGAAGATAGATGGCTTGAATCTCTCGCTGCTCTATCCACTGATAGATGAGACGATTAATAAAAGCAGAAGCATCACACCGGAGCAGGCGCAGACCGGCCCGGCACGTCGCCATGATATGGTGACCATAGCCAAGCATGAGGCGTTGCTCTCCGACTACCCCGAGATGAAAAAATTATATGGGGATATGGCCGCGATGATTATGGCTCGTTATCCCAAACAGTAAAATTACTATTAATGAGTGCGATAAATTACGATTTGACAAAGATAAAAGCCATTGCATTTGACGTGGATGGCGTGCTCAGTCCCTCCACCATACCATTGAGTATAGAGGGGGAGCCTCTGCGTATGGTGAACATCAAAGATGGATATGCCATACAGCTGGCAGTGAAGCTGGGCTATAAGTTGGCTATTATCACCGGAGGGAACACACGTTCGGTGAGAGTGCGTTTTGAGGGCCTGGGCATGACGGATATCTTCATGGGCTCTGCGCATAAGCTACCTGTATTAAAGCAATGGATGGCAGACAACGATCTTACCCCCGAAGAGGTGATATATGTAGGCGATGATATCCCCGACCTCACCTGTATGCGACATGTAGGGTTGCCTTGTGCACCAAATGATGCGGCATGGGAGGCCAAGGAGACCGCCAAATACGTGTCGCGGTTCACCGGTGGTTACGGTGTGGCGAGAGATATACTTGAGCAGGTGATGAAAGCCCACGGTGATTGGATGAAGGATGCCGACTCCTTTGGTTGGTAATATGCGTTGTAAATCAATAGATTAAGTTATGATATTTACAGACAAAAGATATAAGATTTATCTGTGCAGCAATTCACCGCGTCGCAGGGAGTTGCTTACACAGCTTCAAGTGCCTTTTGAGGTGATGACCTCTAAGGATGTGGATGAGGTCTATCCCTCCACTCTAAGCGCTGAGAGGATACCTGAATACTTGGCTAACTTGAAAGCAGATGCTTACTTGGAGGACATAGACAGCGACACATTGCTCATCACTGCCGACACTGTGGTAATTAGCGATGGTGCCATACTAGGCAAGCCCAAAGATAGCGATGACGCTAAATCTATGCTACGCAATCTGTCGGGCAAGACGCACAAGGTAATCACCGGTGTGGCAATAGTGACAAAGGAGAAGCGCGTATCGTTTAGCGTAGCCACCGACGTGACCTTTGCTGACATAACAGACGAAGAAATAGCGTATTACGTGGATAAATTCCACCCTATGGACAAGGCCGGTGCCTATGGCATTCAGGAATGGATAGGATGCGTGGCGGTGGAGAGCATATCCGGTAGCTTTTACAACGTGATGGGGTTGCCTGTGCAGCGGTTGTATCGTGAGCTGAAGCAGTTTTAGAGCAGCTCCCTTTAGGTAATAAAAATATAAAGCCCGGTGCATTGAGCATCGGGCTTCTTAGTCTATTTGCTTATAATATGTAAATGACCAACGTGTGGCCAAGCTATATTATGCTTGAGTCTCCTCTTTAGCTTCGTCGGCAGTGGGAGTGGCTGGGATAGCTGCGGGAACCTCTGCGCGGTATTTAGCTTCCCAACCGAGTGCTGACGCACCTAATACGGCAGCGTCGCTCTCCTTCAATTCTGATAGGATTACGCGGGTCTTGCCTTTGAAGATGGGGAACACTGTCTTATCCAACGCTTCACGAAGGGGTTTGAGCAGTAACTCACCGCTGCGTGCCAAACCGCCGAACAATACGATGGCTTGCGGGCTGGAGAATGCTACGAAGTCGGCAAACGCTTCGCCAAGCATGGTGCCTGTGTAGTTGAAAATCTCTTTAGCGATCTTGTCGCCTGCTACTGCGGCATCATATACATCTTTGGATGTGATCTCCTCGATGTCGAGGTCGCGAAGAGTGGATGGCTCGCTGCGAAGTTCCAAGAACTCACGTGCTGTGCGAGCTACGCCAGTAGCGGAGCAATAAGCCTCCAAGCAGCCGGTGCGACCGCAGCCGCAGATTCTGCCGTTATAGGGCTTGCGGATTACGTGACCGAGCTCACCTGCGAAACCGTCATGACCATATACCAACTGACCGTTGATGACGATACCGGAACCAACGCCGGTGCCGAGGGTGATCATGATGAAATCTTTCATACCGCGTGCTGCGCCGTAGGTCATTTCGCCCAATGCTGCTGCGTTGGCGTCGTTGGTGACTGCCACGGGTGTGCCTTTAAACGCTGCGCTAATTTTTCTTGCCAATGGTATTTGTGCGCCCCAAGGTAGGTTGGGTGCGTTGATGATCTCTCCGGTGTAGTAGTTAGCGTTGGGCGCGCCGATACCTATACCTTGGATCTTATCTGTAGCTTCGTTTGCTTCGAGAAGACGATATACCTCTGTCTGGAGGTCTGCTACGTAATCATCAAAATCAGCATGTTTCTTGGTCTTGATAGAACCGCTTGCCAATACTATACCACGGGCATCAACAATTCCGAATACTGTGTTGGTGCCACCTATGTCTATTCCTAATACATAAGGTTTACTCATGATTCCTTTAAGATTAATATTTTTAGCAAAGTTAATGAAAATTATTTAAAACTCAAGATTTAATCTCACATTGAATTGACGGCGTGTCAAATAATTTGGCACGGCATACTGGATGTTGTTCACGTCGGTGATCCAATAATAGCTACTCACGTTGGAGATGTCGAAGAGGTTGAAGATATCCACGCCGATGCTCACTCGTTTGAAATGGCTGAGGAATCCGGTGGTATGTCGTTGAGTATCTTTAGGATCGCCGACAATGAGATAGCTCAAGCCGATATCCACACGTTTATATGCGGGGGCTCTGAACCAACTTACGTCGCGTCCTACGCGGGGAGGAGTCATGGTTAGTCCGTCGGAGAAGATGCCGCGCAGTGAGAATTTTAATTTCGGGAATTTGGGGAAGTAGTCGGTGAAGTACATTGCCACGCTGAAGCGTTGGTCGCTTGGCATGGGTGTCTTCACGCCGTTGATCTCCTGCTGTGTTTTCATCAGCGAGAAGCTTATCCATGAGTCGGTGCCCTCCACAAACTGTCCGAAGAGGCGGAAGTCGAGGCCCATGACGTAGCCTTTGGAGTCGTTGACACCGGTGTATGATACTTTCAAGTTGTCGTATTCATAGGAGATGAGGTCGCTCAGATGCTTGTAATATGCCTCTGTGGTAATCTTAAACGGTCGGTCCATGGCGCGGAAGGTGTAGTCGGCGCCAAGGATAGCCTGTATGCTTAGCGGTGACTTGATGTCGCGGTTGAGGCTCACTATGCTGTTGCCGTTGCTGTCGGTGATGGTGCTGCGGTACTCCTTGAAGAATGGTGATTGGTAGTACATGCCCAGCGCCAAGCGATAGAGCCATCTGTTGTGCTCCAGGGGTACGATGCTGAGGTTGAAACGTGGTGAGGCGAGAAACTCCTTGTTGAAGTCCCAGTAGGAGAGGCGCACGCCACCGTTGATGGTCATATCCACCTTGTCGGTGGTGAGGTAGTAGGAGTCTTCGGCAAAGAAGGCTAGCCTATTGTTGGTGACGTCTTGGTGTGAGCTGAGGTTATATACAAGGTGCACACCGGGGAGCACGGTTGGAAGTGAGTAGCCTGCTGAGTCGCGCCATTCCCACTCCTTGGTGCGGTCCTTAAATGATTCATGTTGGAACTGAAGGCCGTAGCTGAGGTGGTTCTTGTTGATAGCAGTGAAGCCTTTCAGATAGGCTTGCACCACAGATGCTTTGAGGCGGTTGCGTGAGTGCTCCATATACTTGCCCACACCGGTTTCGCCGCCAATACCTTCGCTACCACCTGTGCCTGCTTGGTCGAGCCAATATTCGCCCGAGATGTCGTAGCTCACCAGCTCGTCGGTGAGGAACGCCGATAGGCCTGCCTGCATAGAGAACCCTGACGATGGTCTGTATGTCACGGATGCTGACCCGATATAGGTGTTGAACTTATCCTTCTCTTCGCCGTCGAAATATACCTTGAATTTCTTCACATCCTCTGAGGTACCAAACGATGTCTCGCGGTCTTCAGGTTTGAAGTTGTATTGATTTAGTGAGATGTTGCCCAAGACGTTGAAAGTGAACTTGTCGTTGGGCTTATAGTTCATATTTACTTGGTAATCAAAGAATTTAGGGTCGTACTCGCCTTTGGAGTCGAGGCTGCTCAGTAGGGAGTTGTTGCTCTTATATCTGGCGCCGTGAAGGATGGAGAACTTTCCGGTGTTGTGCCCTAATGTGATTGAGCCGCCCATTAGCGAGGCGGATATTGCTCCCTCGAAGCTCTCAGGCTCACGATAAGTTATATCGAGCACACTTGACATCTTATCGGCGTAGCGAGCGGGGAAACCACCTGTGGAGAAGCGTATGTTGCCCACCATATCGGGGTTGATGATACTCAGTCCCTCCTGCTGGCCATTGGATATAAGTTGTGGACGATATATCTCCACGCCGTTGATATATACGGAGTTCTCGTCGAAGGTGCCACCACGCACGGAGTATTGCGAGCTCATCTCGTTGCTTGAGTTGACGCCTGCTAAGGTGCTAATCATTGACTCCACGCTACCACCGCTCACGTCGGGCGATAGCTTGAAGGACTCGGTGTCGAGGCTCTGCATACCTTGCGAATTGGGCTTATAGGCAGTGACCTCCACCTCGTCAAGCATATAGTCTTCGGGGAGCAGCTTCACGTTGAGCGTCAGGGCGCCCTTAGGCTTTACCAGCTTATGTTTGGACTGGCGGAAGCCGATAGCGCTGAATATTAGCTCGATGGTGTCTTTGGGCGCGATTGATAGACTGTAACCACCCTCCAGGTTTGTGTTAGTGCCTATGGAGGTGCCTGCCACGCGTACTGTGGCAAACTCCACGGGATTGTCGTCGGAGTCGGTGATTTTTCCGGATATCTTCACATTCTCCGCACGCAGGATGTTGGCGCTAAAGAGAATGACTATTGTAGCTATTAATAATTTCTTTATCATTACTCATTATTAACGTAGTCTGTGCGGTTTTAGTATATTTTGAGGCGGATAATAGAGTAGGCGTGTGGCTAAACAAAAAGTTGGGAACGCCATCAAGACATTCCCAACGTTTAAAAATACGTATTTCAATCTATCAATATTGCCGAAGCTGTTATTTCAAGTCAGCAGCAGTGATTTCAACGTCGTAATTGCCGTCGGAGAGGGGAGCTCTCACGATGAGCTTCACGTTGACTTGTTGGAAGAGGCCGAGCAACTGAGCGAACTCAGCTTTCTCAGAAGCGTCTGTGCCAACCACTGTGGTAATGATGTAGTCTTTAACGGCAGCGGGGTCCTCGGCAACTTGGCTTTGGCTAAGGTTTCCTGTAGCCTCTTTCGACATCACAAGGATGAGGTTGGTGCCGTCCCACTGAGCCTCTTGCACGTTTGGTTCCTCAGCGAGGCTCTTGTTGAGCTCGCCTACGATCATGTTCATCATCTGATTGATCTGATCAGCTGACTGAGCTTTAGCGGCGCCGGGGATCATAGCAGCGATGGCTACTACGATAGCGACGACTAATGATTTTAGTTTATTCATATTTCAATCGGTTAAATTAGTCTTCCAATTTGTCACGACCTTTAGCCGGGTTGGAGAAGTATAGCTTGTGCTCAATATACTCTTGAGTGGCGATCAACACCGGTTTGGGCAATTTTTCATAGAATTTTGAAATCTCTATTTGCTCACGGTTCTCGGTCACCTCCTCCATGTTGTCGTTGGCGGCAAATTCTTGAAGTTTTTTCTCCAAGTCTTTCTTCATCTCTACGCTTATCTGGTTTGCGCGTTTTGCAATGACACATACCGTTTCATAAACGTTGCCCGTTTGCTCGGCCAATTGGTTCATGTCGCGAGTTACGGTGTTAAGTGGAGCGTTAGTTTTCTTGTAATCCATGAATTTCGTATTTAATTTTTTACGTGGTTCTTTGAAATCTTGTAAATGTTTTCGGCCTCTTTCTTATTGGAGGACTCGGGGTTGTTGTTGATAAAGGAATAATACTCGTCGATCACGTCGCGATAGCGGTCTTCCTTTTTCTCTTCGACGCTATTCTTGGCGATCTGGTATTTGGATTTCAATATCAGCATCTCAAAATCCTCTTTGTATTTGGAGTAGGGGTAGTTCTTGAGGGCGTTCTGCGAAACCACTATTGCGCTTTCGTAGTTGTTGCCAAGATACATCCCCATGTTGTAATACAGCAAGGCGTTTTGCAATTCCTTGAGGGTAAGCTTGTCTTGGAGACGAAACATTGACTCTTGCGCTATCTCTACGCGATCCCCCTTGGGAAAGTAGTCGATATATGCTTGGTATTCCTCGATAGCTTTCAGTGTCACTGACTGGTCAAGCTGCGGATCGGGAGACTCCAGGTCGTAGCCATTGGCGCAATAGAATCGTGCGTCCTCTATATATTTCCCTCTTGGATAACGGGTATAATAAGTCTTGAAATATACGCCGGAGTTCATGTAGTCCTTATTCTTGTAGTAGCTCATTGCCAGCAGATACAAGGACTCTTCCCCTTTGGGGCCTCCACGTAGCGGCGTGATTAGGTCAGTAAGGATTGTTGACGCTTGGACATACTTCTGCTCTTCATATGCCTTCTTGGCATACTCATATTTATAGTCAACATCCTTGCTTTTCAGTACTCTGTTGTATTCACCACAGCCGGACAGTACTAACCCCGCCATGGCTATTAATAGGGCTTTACGCATTTGGATTTTCATAATTCGGCACAAAGTTAATAATTTTATTTATAAATTGCCGCCTAATTAAGGAAAATTATGTAACTTTACCGATTGAAAAATCGTGCCTCCTCTTGTTTGAGTGCATGAAAATTAGATTTGTATCTCTAATGAACTATAAATTAATGAAAAAACACCCCATTATTTGGAATTTATGCCTTATTATAGGGATTGCTGTTCTAGGTATTCTTATCTTTTATGTGTCACTGGCGCTATTTACCAAGCATGGTAGCTCCAAGGTGGTCCCATCGGTGGAGAATACCAGTTATTCTGAAGCGGTAGAGCTTCTCCACGACGAAGGGTTCCGTGTGGAGATTCGCGACTCTCTTTATCTAGATGATGTTAAGCCCGGATATGTGGTAGAGCAGTTCCCTAAAGGAAACTCCGTCGTTAAGCCCGGACGCAAAATATTCCTATATATAAATTCTGTGCATCCCAAGCAGGTAGTCATCGACGAGGAGAACCGCCCAGGCGAATTGGCGCTCAAAGGTGTGGCCTATCGTCATGCCATGGCGCACCTCGAGGAATTGGGGTTCAAAAATATCCGCACCGTATATGTGTGTGGCGTCAACAAAGACAATGTGGTGAAGATTATCGCCAATGGCATACCCGTGCGTAAACGTCAAGCGATACCCGTCAATGCCAAGATATCTGTGGAGGTCAACGATGGCAAACTGTCGTTGCTCTACGACTCCTTGCTTAATATAGAGCTTGGTGGCAGCTATAGATATGACCCTGAGCCGTATTACAGCGAGCCCGACACTTATCAGCCCTCAGCACCCGCTTCGGAGCCTTATGAACAGCCCGATCCCGTCACTGAGGATGAAGAACCTGAAACTATCTTATAAATCGCCAACGCTATGCTGCAAGAGAAAGATATCATAGACGACGATATGCTCGACAATGACCCCGTGGAGGATGCCTCTATGGAGGATGCCGAGGAGATAGCCGCACCAACTTTTGTCATGGAGGATGGTAGGGAGTTGTATGAACACTTCCGCTTTGTGGCCGACAAGGGACAGAAACCATTGCGCGTGGATAAATTCCTTGTGGCGCGCATGGAGAAGACCTCACGCAACAGAATCCAGCAAGCTGCCGACGCGGGATGCATCATCGTCAATGGCAGAGCCGTCAAGTCAAGCTATTCCGTGAAGCCCGACGACGTGGTGAGCATCGTTATGGACCGCCCACGCTATGAGTTTGAAATCATAGCTGAAGATATACCCCTGGATATCGTATATGAGGATGACGCACTCTTGGTGGTCAATAAACCGGCAGGATTAGTCGTCCATCCTGGACATGGCAACTACCATGGCACACTTGTCAATGCCTTGGCGTATCATTTCAAAGATAATCCCGACTACGATGTCAGCGATCCCCGTCTGGGATTGGTGCACCGTATAGATAAAGATACCTCAGGACTGCTCGTGGTCGCCAAGACCCCCGAGGCGAAGACCCATCTCGGATTGCAGTTCTTCAACAAGACCACTACGCGACAATACGTGGCGATGGTGTGGGGCGACTTCGATACCGACGAAGGTACCGTGGTGGGCAATATAGCTCGCAACCCCAAGAATAAACTTCAGATGGCAGTCTTCGATGACCCTAATATCGGCAAACACGCCGTCACTCATTATAAGGTGCTGGAGCGCTTTGGCTACGTCACCGTGGTGCAATGCGTGCTGGAGACAGGTCGCACACACCAGATACGTGTCCATATGCGTCACATAGGCCATCCACTCTTCAATGATGCCCGCTATGGTGGCGAACAGATTCTCAAAGGTCAGCCCACCGCTAAGTATCGCCAATTCATCGACAACTGCTTCGCAGCGTGTCCACGGCAAGTGCTACATGCCAAGACGTTAGGGTTCGTTCATCCCGTCACAAGCGAGTTTATGAGCTTCAACTCCGAGCTCCCCGACGACATAGTAACACTCTTTAACAAGTGGCGTGCCTATCGTGGCGAAAATTAAATTCATTAAAAATGACCTTAAAAGATGCTTTTTATTTAGCTTTTTTGTTACCTTTGCAAAATCTATCAAATGCTACCCAATAAAATAGGGTAGAGGATTATAACTTTATATTTTAAGCTCTCATGATTCAAGAGGATAAGATAAAAGAATTAGGCCCGTATGACGACTCGGTCTTTAAAGAGAAAATGGCAGCCCTTGTAAAAGAGCCCGGTTTCCTCCATGCGATAGGATATACCATGCCGAAGGAGGAGATTCCTTCGCTTATAGAAGAACTCCTCAAGTTTGACAATAAATATGATTTCCAACATCAGATAATGTTCCCATTTATGGAGATGCTGGCCAAGACCACCACGTCGGGCATCTCTCTAGGTGGCGCGAAATATTTCAACCCTACCATCAACTACACCTTTATCACCAATCACCGTGATATAGTATTGGACGCCTCTTTCCTCAACTTGGCGCTATTGCGTAGGTCATGGCCCACTTGCCAGATAGCTATCGGTAACAATCTGCTCATCTATGACTGGATTACCGACTTGGTGCGCATCAACAAGTGCTTCATCGTTAAACGCGACGGTAGTCTCCGCGAGGGACTGGAGAACGCTAAAAACCTCTCGGCATATATCCACCATACCATTCTCGACAGCAAAGAGAACGTGTGGATAGCGCAGCGCGAAGGCCGTGCAAAGGATAGCAGCGACCACACTCAGGAGTCCCTAGTGAAGATGTTGGCGTTGGCAGGTGAGGGCTCATTCATGGAGAGTCTCAAGCAGATCAACCTCATGCCCGTGGCTATTTCTTACGAATACGACCCCAACGACTACCTCAAGGCTAGAGAGTTCCTGCTCAAACGCCGTGACCCCAACTTCAAAAAGAGCCAGCGCGACGACCTATTCTCCATGGAGACAGGCCTCTTGAGATTCAAAGGTAAAGTCCATTTTCAGATGTGTCCCCGCATCAATCCCAAGATTGACCAGATAGGCGACTTCAAAGATAAGAACATCGCTGCTAAATATGTATGCCGCATCATAGACCAGTCTATCCACCGCAGCTACGAAATATTTGAGGTGAACTATATCGCCTACGACATGCTCTATAAGACCGAGCAGTTTAAACGCTATTACACCGAGGAGCAGCGCAAAGCCTTTGAAGACTACGTCAATAACCAGTTGGCTAAAATTGATGATGTGGAGAACATCACCGAAGAGGAACACCAGTTCATGGTCGAGCTCATGTTGGTAATGTATTCCAACCCATTGAAAAATAAACTTAGAACAATACTGGGGGATTTTAATTAATCCTCCAATTTTTTAATAATACTATGCGCACACCTATGTTAATGATTTTAGTATATGCGATAGTCGGCATACTGATAGACCTCTATCTCTATCGCCAAACTAGACGCGTCGTGAAGGGTAACCCACGCAAATCATGGCTCATGTGGTTTTGGAAGATAACCACCATACTCTTTTGGATACTCCTTATAGTCGCATTTGTGTACCCTTATAGAGTGCTGGGGCTGGACATTGTGCCCAAGATGTGGCTGCTATTGTCTGCCGTGTCGGTGCTCATGTTTAAGGCTATCATCACCCTATTCTCACTAATAGGGAAGCTGCCGACGCTATGGCACAAACGCAATTGGAAGACCGGACTATACATTGGTCTCCCCGTGGCATTGATAGTGCTGTTTGTCACCTGGTGGGGCGCATTCGTTACGAGAAATCAGATTGAGGTGGAGCGCGTAGATGTCGTCGATGCCACCCTCCCGCAAGGCTTCAACGGCTACACCATAGCGCAGATTAGCGACCTACACCTTGGCACATGGGGCTCCGACACCACTACGGTAGCCAACCTCGTGGATAGCGTCAACGCACTAAAGCCCGACCTTATCCTCTTCACTGGCGATATCGTCAACCGTGAGACATCTGAGGTATATCCCTTTGAGAAAACCCTTAGCCGCCTAAAGGCAACGGATGGTGTCATATCCATCCTTGGCAACCACGACTACGGCTGCTATATAAATTGGGAGACAAAGGCCGACAGCGTGGCTAATATGCAGAAACTATTCGATGTGCAGAAACGTATGGGCTGGAAGCTCCTCCTCAATGAGCATTGCTACGTCCGTCGCGGCAACGACTCAATAGCCATAATCGGCGTGCATAACTGGGGCGAGAAGCCATTTGTGTCGTACGGAGACCTCGGCGCCGCATTAAAGAACGGTGTTGACACCAAGGATACCCTCGACGCTTATGGTAAAGAGTTTAAGATACTCCTGACGCATAATCCCAAGCATTGGCGTCATATCGTGCGCGACACCTCCAACGTCGCATTATCCCTTGCCGGACATACTCACGCTATGCAGTGTGTGCTGAAAGTGGGTGGCAAGAAGTATTCACCTGCTGCTTTCCGTTATGAGAACTGGGGCGGCATGTATAGCTTCGACACCCTCACATATAAGAACCTCAAGCTATACGTCAATATCGGTGCGGGCACGGTAGGTATGCCTTTCCGCATCGCAAGCGCGTATCCCGAGGTGACACTCTTCAAACTCCGCAAATAATCCATGGCTACACGTGTCATCCTTTGCTTAGGTAGCAACACCAACGATCGTCGTCAGCGCATCATCGCGGCTTGTCAATGGCTCGCCTCCGTCATGACCATCGAGGCTCAATCCGATATATACGACACCCCTCCATTCAGCGGTGTAGGCTCCGATTACGTCAATACCGTGGTAGCGATAAGCACAGACCTTACCTTGGAGACGATAGACGCTCTATGCAAAGAGTATGAACGACGTGAGGGCCGCGACGACACTTGCCGTAGCCGTGGCATCGTCCCCATCGACATGGATGTGGTAATCTACGGCGACACCATAGTCCGTCCACATGAGGTATCTCGCTACTATTTCCAGCAGGGATATTGCAGCTTAAAGGATTAATAAATGATATGATAAAAGTAAAGGGCGCGGAAATCCGTGCCCTTATTCTATTCATGTAGGAGTCTTACTCAATTAGTATTTTGCTGCTCTGTGGTATAGCCATAGTCCGATGATCATATACACCACGTTGGGTATCCACATCGCTACGAATGGCGACGTCGCTCCGGAGATGGCAAATGAGCTCGTCACTGTGGAGAACAGTATGTAGCTGAAACTCAATGCCAAACCGATGCCAATGTTTAGTCCTAAACCATTCTTTACCTTCCTGGCTGATAGAGACATACCTATTAGCGTAAGTATAAACGCGGCAGCTGTCATGGCATAGCGTTTCTCCTTCTCTATCTCAAACGATTTTATATTAGCCACACCACGCATCTTCTGTCGCTCGATATAAGCGCTTAGCTGCGGCGTGGTGAAGGTCTCTTGGTCGTTAACGGAGATGAGGAAGTCTTGTGGTTCGATTGGGATGATGGTGTCGAGGCTATGTCCGCGAGTAATCTTCTCCTTTTTGCCGTCGAAAGTGCGTATCATATAGTCGCGAGCCTGCCAGTGATACAGCTGTGTGCTGTCATAGACGATGGTTTGCGCTGTCATGCGGCTGATAAGCTTCTTGCCATCGAACTGGTCCAGCGAGAAGCGGTAGCCTGTGTGGATATTGCGTTCATAGCGTCCGAAATAAGCTATCACACCCGGCGATGCTTGTAGCTGGATATTTGTGCCCGATGTCACCTTCTTATTCTTGACATACGTGTTGTAGTAGTCGATACGCTTAATATTCGTGGGAGGAATGGCGTAATTGCTAAGCCAGAACGTCAGCCCCGCTATCACCGCTGCGCCAATCAGATAGGGACGTAGCAGGCGCTTGAAGCTCACACCGCTTGCCATGATGGCGATAATCTCGGAGTTGCCTGCCATCTTCGTGGTGAAGAATATCACTGCGATAAACACAAATAGCGGTGACAACTGCACGGCGAAGTAGGGGAGGAACGACATGAAATAGTCGAATATAGTAGCCTTGAGAGGCGCGCTTAAGAAGGCGTCGAGTTTCTCTGTGACGTCAAACATCGCAATCACGGCGAGCACCAGCAGTGTCGCCACGAAGTAAGTGCCGAGGAACTTACGCAGTATGTATCTGTCAAGTATAGTTATTTTCGGTAAACGCATTATGTAAATCTGTTAATCTTAGAGGCGGCGGGTGACATTCTCCACCATCTCTGTCTTCCATGCTTTGAAGTCGCCGGCGATGAGGTGCTTGCGTGCCTCTCCCACGAGCCATAGGTAGAAACCGAGGTTGTGGATTGAGCATATCTGCATGCCAAGTATCTCGCCTGTGGTGACCAAGTGGCGCACATAAGCCTTGCTGTAAGCCTCATCGACAAAGGTAGGACCACCTGCGTCAAGGGGCTCGAAGCAGTCTGCCCACTTCTTATTGCGCATATTTATCATGCCGTGGCGGGTGAAGATCATGCCGTTGCGGCCATTGCGTGAGGGCATCACACAGTCCATCATATCCACGCCGCGGTCTATCGCCTCGAGGATGTTTGCCGGGGTGCCAACGCCCATCAGGTAGCGTGGCTTATCTTTGGGTAGAATCTCATTCACCACCTCTATCATCTCATACATCTGCTCCGTAGGCTCCCCCACGGCAAGTCCGCCGATAGCGTTGCCATCAGCGCCCAGGTCTGCCACAAACTTCGCCGATTCACGACGTAGGTCGGGATAGACGCAGCCCTGCACGATAGGGAAATATGACTGGTAGTAGCCATAGATACCTTCAGTCTCCTTGTAATGTTTCCAACCACGTTTGAGCCATCCCAGAGTGAGGTCCAGCGACTTGCGAGCATAGTCGTAGTCGGCGTTGCCCGGGGTACACTCATCGAGCGCCATCATGATGTCGGCACCGATTACGCGCTGTATATCCACCACGTTCTCAGGTGTGAACAGGTGCTTGCTACCGTCGATGTGGCTGCGGAAGTAGGCTCCCTCCTCCTTGAGTTTGCGGTTGGAGGATAGCGAGAACACCTGGAAACCGCCACTATCTGTGAGGATAGGACGTTCCCAGCCGTTGAACTTATGTAAGCCACCTGCTTGACGCAGTATCTCCAAGCCCGGGCGTAGATATAGATGATAAGTGTTGCCGAGGATAATCTGCGCCTTTATATCATCGCGCAATTCTCTCATGTGCACTGCTTTTACCGATCCTACGGTGCCTACCGGCATGAATATCGGTGTCTGTATCTCTCCGTGATCTGTGGTGATAACCCCTGCGCGCCCTGCTGTGGAGGGGGCTGTCGATTCTATTCTGAAATCCATTCAGTCTCTATTGCTAAATTTTTCTGCAAAGTTAATAAATTTCTTGCGGATTCTCTACTCCTCCAGCAATGTCATATAGTAGCTTCTCACATCATCCCATTTGTAATAGGGCCACATATCGGTAGCCACGGGGATATGTTTCTCCTGTTCATTGAGCAGGAATTTCACTATCACGTCGCCGCTTTTCTTATGCTTGAAGAAAACTATCTGTATGTTTCCGGCCATAGGTGCGATCTTGAAATCGCTGAACGCTTCGATGAAATGCTCCGGCTCCATGACGCTGTTGTAGCAGTCCTCAATGCGCAGAATGCCTGCCAGTGGTATGAGGTTGCCATCATGACCAAAACGTAGCGTGGCGCTGTTCTTGCCAGAGTTAATAGCCTCGTCAGCGCTATCTATGATGTTGCGTAGCAGATTCTTAGCGTTGCCTAGTACAAGTCCTTTGTTGCCCGCATAGTTGGAGTCGCAGACATAGAAGTGATAGTTGAAGCACTCCCAGAGGTCGATAAGCTCATCGGCGGTGAAGATGTCGTAGAATGACACCTTTGTCTCTATATCCTGCATCCCCACGGTGATCCAATACATCCCCCACATGAAGCTGTGCGGGTTGATGTTCTTCTTTACATAATCCTTGTCGGAGAAGATGCTGCTGACGAGCCTGTCGCCATTGGTCTTTGACTCCTCAAACTTGCGATATTCCTCACGCCAGGGACCTTTGTCGCCTGTAAATGCGTTGGACTCGGCGCTATGGTAGTTGAGGTAGTTCATATAGCGATTGGAGGACTCGCGGGTTATCTTGAGGTTGGGATTTATCTCCTTCAGGCGTTCGCAGAACGCATCCATGCTTAGCACGCAGCGTGTCACCACCGTAGAACGGGCTGAGATCTCCACATCACCCTTAAACACCTGCGGATAAGCGGCAGCCATCCTCTCTGCGATACCTCTATGTTGGCGCACGCCAAGTGGCGACAAGTCACCACCGCGCCCCTCTGCCTCTTGCCATACCTGCTCGATACGGCCAAGCACGTCCTCGCCAAGTGGTGACAACGCGTTGGCTTCCTTGGCCTTACGCATCAACTCCAGCACCCAGCGATAGTCGTTGTCTGAGATAAGGTAGCGCGAGCCGTGGCGCCCGTAATGACTTATGTAAAATGGCTCATACCCCTTGGGAGCGGGAGTGTTCTCCGCAACCGTAGTAGGGTAAGCGTAATATACGCCACCGGCCTTATTGATGTTCTCCTTCAACTCCTCGCGAGTAGTCTGTGCGTTAAGCGATGCCATTGCCAACAGCATCACCGCTATACATGATATCTTTCTCATTGATATTCCTGGTATTCTGTTTTATATCCACAAAAATACAAATTTTCCTCCGTTCCCGCAACTGCCCTGCCGTCCTTACATCTCCACTTGTGATTTGAAATGTGTATATCCCTGATTTGGCTGACTTTAGTTATGTTCCGCTAGCGAGGTAGGCGCCGTCTCTTCTCCTGATTTTTGTTGGCGTTAGTTATATATGGCTTAAATTAATAATAATCAGACAAATAGCTTTGTGTAGTGCGGAGCTGTTCTGCTCATACGGTCTTCCGTTTGCCTTTAGCTATTCGGTTTTACAAGCAGCCTGCTCGCTGTATGGCACACGGTCGCTGTAAAGCGGAAGCTCTAAGGAGCGTCACCACCCCGCTTGCGAATTAAGGCTTCGGTATATCCCTGTTTCTCTTATCCGCGGATTAGGTACCCCCTTTATCGTCAAATGTTAAACTGTTAGAAAATTAAAGAAAAATCATGCGTGATATGGAATAATTAACTACCTTTGCATAATAAACGTGTCTGAAGGCTATTTTTAGCCGATAGGATGCTATTAAGACTACACACAACATGATAGAAATTGCAGAACCATATTATTTGTCGATAAACAAGGATGAGCTTGCCGCCTTACCACAGGCCCATTTTCAGGGTGATATAGTGGTAGTGGATAAGGAGGACGAGGTGTCGTCGGCAATTGATGTGCTTCGCAGTGCCCCTCTAATCGGATTTGATACTGAAACACGCCCATCCTTTAAGCGCGGTCACGCCAACAAGGTCGCCCTTATGCAGCTATCTGCCGGCGATACTTGCTATCTGTTTCGTCTCAACGAAATCGGCTTCGTAGAGCAGTTAAAGGATCTCCTTGAGGATAAATCAGTAGTGAAAGTCGGTGCTTCGGTACATGATGACTACCTTAACCTCAACAAATTAGCGCCATTTAATCCTGATGGATTCATCGACGTGCAGCAATACGTAAAGCAATTTAAGATTGAGGACAACAGTCTGGCGCGCATCTACGGCATCCTCTTTGGTGAGCGCATCTCTAAGAACCAGCGTCTTACCAACTGGGAACAGACCACCCTCACTGCCGGTCAGCAGTCTTATGCCGCTCTAGACGCCTATGCTTGCACTCGCATCTATCAGTATTTGCAGTCAGGTGTCTTTGATCCCGCTGAGTCACCCTACATCAAACATCACGAGGAGGAGCCCACTGAGGAGTAATACCTCTCAGAAGCGAAGCAATTCCGCACAGAAGCTACGCGGCTTTTGTCTCACCTAGCAATTAATACAAAAAAGGCAAGGACGTCTCCTTGCCTTTCTTGTTGTAGTGAGGTTCTGCGTCATTCGTTTTCACGTTCCGCTCTAAGTTTGTTTCTCCGTTTCAGAAAGAAAAACAGTGCAATGATCACTATTATCTCTGCAGCAATAGATATGAGATAGGTTGTGCGTGTCTCCGGATGGAGAAAGTTCTCTCTGCCAATGTATGCCATTATTCCGGCATAGACCAGAAGTACCGGAGGCAATACCAAATGGCTCTTGTTTCTTGAATTTTTGCTCATGGCGTTGTAGAAAATTATGGTTATCAGTAAGTTATTTAATTTCAAATTTAAGGCCGTCGAAGGCTAGATGTACATTCTCGGGCAGTTTGGCCTCGACCTGGCTGTGCAGCCCCATATCATGGCAGATATGAGTGAGATATGCGTGCTTTGGTTTCAGCTCCTTGATTATCTCTAATGCTTCTCCGAGTGAGAAGTGTGCGAAGTGTTTGCGTTCACGCAAGGCGTTGATTACCAGTGTATCTACACCTTCTAGTAGCTCCATGGAGTATTCGTCGATGTGGGAGGCGTCTGTGATGTAAGCGAAGTTACCGATGCGGTATCCGCGTATCGACAGTTTGCCGTGCATCACCTCTATTGGTGTCACCTTCAGACCATTGATATTAATCGGGGTTTTGTCGATGGTGTGGAGCTTAAATGTGGGCACTCCGGGATATGGGTGCTCTCTGAAGCAGTAGCCGATGCGACGACGGAGGTCATCCTCCACATCCTTTGTGGCGTAGAGGTCCATATCCTTGTTGGCGCAGAAGGGTCGCAGGTCGTCAAGGCCGCCTACGTGGTCGTAGTGGCTGTGAGTGATTAGCACCGCGTCGGGAGCCTCCACGCCAAATCGCAACGCTTGGTATCTGAAATCCGGCGATGGATCTATCAGTATCTTCATGCCGTGTGTCTCCACGTATGCAGAAGCGCGTAGGCGTTTGTCGTGGCTATCATCGCTGCAGCACGTGCGGCAACGGCAGCCTATCTCGGGGATCCCTTTCGACGTGCCACTACCAAGGATTGTCACCTTTATATTTGTGTCGATAAAATTCACTTCAGGCTGAAGATCTACGGCAAATCGCTGTTTTACAGTCTCTTGTACCTTGCGACTCAATGCCACCACATCGTCTGCTGTGGCATGGTCAGCGTTGACCAACACTAGTGGTTGCTGCTCAAATACCTTAGCGCCACCGATGCTATATCCCTTCATGCCGGCATGGTCTATGAGCCATGCGGCAGAGAGCTTAACGCGGCGTTCACCTACATCGAAGCGAGGCATATCGGGGCCCAGCGGCTCCACCACCTGCTCAAAGTAGTATTTATCTATGACCGGATTTTTGAAAAAGCTTCCGGCGCTGCCTATTTCTTTCGGTTCGGGGAGCTTGTTGCTTCTTATCTTCACCACCTCGTCGCGCACCTCCGCTATGGTGGGCGTGTGCCCCAATCGCTCGGCAAGGCTCTTTAGCGGACCATATTCGAGATGTTGGGCAGTGGTGCTCGGCGTGAGTTTAAAGCTTACACGGAGCACGATATAGCGTCCTTTGCCCTCATGTTTGAACATACTTTCGCGGTATCCGAAGCGGCATCTGTCGTGAGTGATGCGTTCCACGTTGCCCGTTTCCACGTCCATCACCTCTACGCTATGGATAAGGTCGCCCGCTTCCACACCATAGGCGCCAACGTTTTGCACCGCCGACGAGCCTACCTCTCCGGGGATATATGCCAGGTTCTCCAATCCGGCTAATCCCTCCTCAACGCACCAATCCACAAACTCGCCCCAGTTCTCTCCGGCACCTGCTATGGCGTAACAAGTATCCTCGTCCTTGCGATATACCTGCTTGCCGAAGATGTTGGAATGAAGCACTAGCCCGTTGAAATCATTGACAAACAGTAGATTACTACCCGCTCCTATGAATAGACGTTCGTTGGTGCGGAATATCTCACTTTTCATTATCTTTCGCAGTTCATCCACGCTGCTGTATGCCGCATAATACGCTGCCTTTGCAGGGATGCCGAAAGTAGTCAGAGTAGTTAAATCTTTATTTTGTTCAATCATGATGTTCAGTGTCTTTATTTTTGGTAACGTTGTAGGATGCCGTCCTGGAATACCAGATATGTGCCGTCGGCATATTGCCACACGTCGTAAACATATCCGGTGTTGTGTCCGCCCCCTACGTCATAGGGGTTGCCCAGGGATAGGCGACATTCATCTTTCGTCATACCCTCTTTCACATCGCCGTGCTGTATTAGGCTCCATATATTATCCTCAATCTTGGGGTAATCCTTATGGATATCTGTCAGCGAGAATTGCGAAGCGAAGGAGCGGCTCTCTATGCCGGCAATTCCAAACGTGAGATATACAAACGCGTGGGTGCCATCGTCGCCGGCTGTGAAATTTATCTTCACAGGATAGACCCTTTCTCCCGGGGTGACGGAATCAACGGTAACAGCTATATATTTGCGTCCTTTCATAGACTCACCCGTGGCTTTGTGCCATAGCGAGGTGCGTATCCATAGCTGTTCCCCTTGTAATTTTTTGTTTAGGTTGTCAACCAATGACTTATCTACCATCATTGGCATCTCATCGCTGGCAGGCAATGCTCTGCCGTTCTCCTTAGTAACTCCGGTGGGGTAGCGGTACTCATTCTTGCCATCGGTGAATAGTAGCTGGTATTCACTCTCTCCGGAGGCTGTGGAGCTCTCTGTCATTTTGCTGTAACGCAATACCTTGCCCACCATCTTCTCCTCTGTGGCGTCGCCTGAGACGGAGCGGCGGTCGAAGATCATCGCGGCACGGTCGTCAATGACATAAAACTCCTTGCCGGACTCCCATGAGGAAGCCGACAAGGGTTGAATATCTGATATATATAAATCCTCTTTGCTGGGACCACTCTCTTTCTGTTCCTGGCGATTAAGCTGTATCTTCTTTGTTCCCTCCACGCCGGTAAAGCATCCCGTGACGAATAGAGAGGCGCCAATCATCATTATTGACGGCAGCATCAGTCGCATCTTAATCTTAGCCATAGTTCGAAATAGTAGTCTTTAGAGGGTTATATGTCTGTGTTATTTACGATTCTTAAGAATCCATTCTTTAGCGTTGACGAAGGCAGTGAGCCAAGGAGTTATCTCCTGGTTTCTGCGAGCTTCGGGATAGTAAGCGCATTGCCATGGGAAGATAGCTCTCTCCAAGTGGGGCATCATCGCCAAGTGGCGGCCATCTTTGCTGGCGATACCTGCTACGGCACCGCGTGAACCGTTGGGGTTGCCCGGGAATGCCGCGTAAGCATATTTCAGAGCGATGTTGTACTCGCTAAGTGCCTCGGGGAGCTGGAATTTGCCCTCACCGTGAGCTACCCAGATGCCTAGTTTCTCTCCGGCAAGGGAGCCAAGCATCACGCTGTTGTTCTTCGGTACGACAACGGAGATGAAGTTGGACTCAAACTTGTGAGAGTCGTTGTGAAGCATTTTGGGATGAACCTTATGTTCGGGGCATATCAGGCCGAGCTCCATCATCAATTGGCAACCGTTGCAGACGCCGAGGGATAGAGTGTCGGGACGTGCGTAGAAGTTCTCCAGCGCTTTCTTCGCTTTCTCGTTGTAGAGGAATCCACCTGCCCAGCCTTTAGCGGAGCCAAGCACGTCGGAGTTGGAGAAGCCACCGCAGAAGACTATCATGTTCACATCCTCGAGAGTCTCTCTGCCGGAGGTGAGGTCGGTCATATGCACATCCTTCACGTCGAAGCCTGCGAGATAGAGGCTGTAGGCCATCTCACGGTCGCCGTTCACACCCTTTTCGCGGATGATAGCTGCCTTAACGCCGCTACGTCCTTCGCGTTTCTGCATAAGTCCGTAGTCTGCCAAACGTCCTTTGAACGCTGCTGGGATGGTGTATTTGATCGGTTGTTTGCGATAGTTCTCATAGCGGAGTGTGGCGCATTTCTCGCCGCTCTGCTCTTTGTCGAGTAGCCATGAAGTCTTGTACCATAGGTCGCGGAGGTGGTCGATAAACAATACTCTGCTGTCGTCACCCTTGCCGAGCTCTATCACGCGCTCCTCTTGTGGTGTGCCAAGCTCAATGAATTTAACGTCGAATTTGGCAAGCACCTCTTGAGCTGCATCCCATTTGTTATCTTCGATCTGGAGCACAACTGCAGGGTTCTCGGCAAATAGTATCTTGATGATATCCTGCTCCTCAAAGTTGTCGAGATTGATGCTCAAACCACCTTTGGTGTTGGCGAAGCACATCTCCAGTAGGGTAGTGATAAGACCACCTGCTGAGACGTCGTGTTGCGCTGCGATGAGGTTGCGTTCTGTGAGCTTCTGGATAGCACCAAAGACTTGAGCGAAGTATTTAGCACATTTCACTGTGGGTGCCTCGTTGCCTACCTTGTTGAGTGACTGGGCAAAAGCGCTACCGCCGAGCTTCATGCTGTCGCTGCTCATATCCACATATATAAGGCGTGAATTGAGCTTGTTCTTAACCACGGGGCTGTTGACTCTGCGTATATTCTTCACCTCACCGGCAGCAGAGATGATCACAGTGCCGGGGGCGTCAACGCGTTTGTCGCCATATTTCTGGCTCATGGAGAGGGAGTCCTTGCCTGTCGGGATGTTGATGCCCAAAGCGCAGGCGAAGTCGGAACAAGCCTCTACGGCGCGGTATAGGTTGGCGTCCTCACCTTCAACGCGGCATGGCCACATCCAGTTGGCAGAGAGTGATACGGATTTCAAACCATCCTTAAGCAATGCTCCGGAGATGTTGGTCAACGCCTCTGCTATGGCAAGTACGCTACCACTCTCGGGAGAGATGAGCGCTGCCTGAGGTGCGTGGCCTATAGAGGTGGCGATACCTGATTTGCCATGATAGTCAAGTGCTACCACACCGCAGTCGCTGAGTGGCAACTGAAGCTCACCTTGGCATTGTTGACGGGCGATACGGCCTGTCACGGAGCGGTCAACCTTGTTTGTCAGCCAATCCTTACAAGCCACTGCCTCCAATTGAAGCACATTGCCCACGTATTCCTCCAGTTTGGCTGCGTCGTAGCCTACCTCGTCATAGTCATGATGTACGGTATGGTCTGTCATCACAGTCTTGGGGGAGTTGCCAAACATATCCTGCATAGCCAAGTCGATAGGACGTTTGCCATCGGCCTGCTCAAATACGAATCGCATATCGTCGGTAGTCTCGCCAACAACGTAGAAGGGCGCTTGCTCTCTCTCGGCAATCTTGCGCACCTTTTCTATATCTTTTTCACGCATAAGAAGTCCCATGCGCTCCTGGCTCTCGTTGCCGATAATCTCTTTTGCTGAGAGGGTGCTGTCGCCAACGGGGAGCTCTTTCATATCAATTTTACCACCTGTGGCTTCCACAAGCTCAGAGAGTGCGTTGAGGTGACCACCGGCACCATGGTCGTGGATGCTGACGCAGGGATTGTTGTCCATCTCGGCAAGCGCGCGTACCACATTGCTGACACGTTTCTGCATCTCGGGATTGGCGCGTTGCACGGCGTTGAGCTCGATAGCGTTGCCATATTCGCCTGTTACTACGGAGGATACGGCGCCACCGCCCATGCCGATGCGGTAGTTATCACCACCCATTACCACAACCTTCATCTTAGATTCGGGCTCACCCTTGAGGGCGTCTTTGGCAACGGCGGAACCAACACCACCGGCAAGCATTATCACCTTGTCGTAGGCGAGTGTGCGGCCTTTCTCTTCGTGTTCAAATGTGAGGACAGAACCGCAGATAAGTGGTTGACCAAACTTGTTACCGAAGTCAGAAGCGCCGTTTGACGCCTTAATAAGAATCTGCTCAGGTGTCTGGTAGAGCCATGGTCTGGCAGCGGGTGCGTTTTTCTCTACCTCACGCAGCTCCTGCGGACGGGGATAGCCTGTCATATATACGGCAGTTCCGGCGATAGGAAGGCTGGCTTTACCACCACCCATACGGTCGCGAATCTCACCACCGGTGCCTGTTGCTGCACCGTTGAACGGCTCCACTGTGGTGGGGAAGTTGTGAGTCTCAGCTTTCAGGGAGATTACGGTCTTAACCTCTTTCTCCTCAAAGAAATCAGCTTTCTCGGGGTTTGCCGGTGCGAATTGCTCCGCCTTCGGGCCCTTCACAAAAGCCACATTGTCTTTATATGCAGACACCAGTGAGTTGGGGTTCTCCTTAGATGTCTTCTTAATCATTTTAAATAGAGTCGATTCCTTCTCTTTGCCATCGATGACGAAAGTGCCGTTGAAGATTTTATGACGGCAGTGCTCAGAATTGACTTGCGAGAAACCAAATACCTCGGAGTCGGTAAGTGGACGGCCCAATTTCTTGGCGAGGTTGTTGAGATATTGCATCTCGTCGGGGGAAAGGGCGAGGCCCTCCTGCTTGTTGTAGCTTTCAAGGTCGGTGATCTCTACGATAGGTTCAGGTTTTCTGTCGGTAGTGAAAATTCTCTGACCCGGGTTAGAATAGATAGCTTGCAACATGCGGTCGTGCTCGGCATTCACATCCTTCACGGGGGTAAACTCCTCGATGCGGGTGATGCCTGCGATGCCCATGTTGGCGGCTATCTCCACGGCATTAGTACTCCATGGCGTAATCATCTCCTTTCGCGGTCCAAGGTAAATCCCCTTCACAGAAGTTGATTTCAACGGCTTGGCTCCGTCAAAAAGCCATATTAATTTTTCAATCTCTTGGGCACCGAGTGCCTGGGTGGACTCTACTGCTAAAAGCAACGTCGTCCCTTTTTTAAAGAAGGTAATCATTCCCGAATACTTATTAATATGCTTGCAAAATTAATCATTTCTTTTCGATTAATAAAGTTTTTTATTACCTTTGCAGTACCCTTTATTATGACTATCTTTCATTATGGATTCAAAAACGTTGATTGACCGTATAAGCAGGAAGCTTAATTTGCCTTCTGAGGAGTGTGACGCGATGTTTAATTCCCTCGCTGGTTTGCTCTCTGAAAAGGGCGCTGAGATGGATAATATAGCGGTCCCCGGTTTTGGTACTTTCGAGCCTAAAAAAAGGTTGGAAAGAATTAATGTACACCCCTCTACCGGGAAGCGAATGCTCCTTCCTCCTAAAATTGTGATGAGCTTCAAACCATCCGCTCTGCTAAAACAAAAAGTCAACAACTAACCGATTCTTATACCTGATGGACGAAAAAATTACATTCTCACAGTTATGCAATATGGTGGCATTGCGCAGCAAAATGTCGCGCACTACTACCGAAGATTTCCTACGCGAACTTTTCTCAATGGTGTCGCAGTCGCTCGCCGAAGGTGACAGCGTAAAACTTAAAGGTATCGGTACTTTTAAGGTGCAGAAGGTAGGAGTGCGTAAGAGTGTGGATGTCACCACGGGTAAAGAGATTATCATCCCGGAACATAGCAAAATCACTTATACACCATCCAAAGAGCTTGCCACAGCTGTCAATTCTCCCTTTGAGGCATTTGAGGCGGTGGAGATTTCCGATGAGCTTAGCGACGAGGAGATGGATGAGAATGGGGCTGCTGAGACTACTGAATTGCAATCCGTGCAAGATGAATTGCCTATTGGTCTCCAAATTGAGCATGTCAAGCCTGATGAGGAGCCCGAGGCCGAAACTCCTGTGTTTGAGAAACTTGGCGGTGAACCTAATGGTAACCCTGATGTAGTAGGTGAGGAATCCAATAATGAAAATGTAGAGGCTGAGGTAGAGAAAGCTGCTGATATTTCGATAGTTATGAACGATGTTGAGGCTGCTGAACCGACAGATGACCATGAGCCGATAGCCGAGGTCCCCGAGATTTCAGAATCGAAAAGTCAGGAAGCTGAACAGGAAGCAGAACAGCAAGCTGAGACTGATAATAATGCCGAAACAGAGCCCGAGCAGGAGACTGAACCAGAGCCCGAACCGGAATCTCAACCTGTTGAAGAAAACGAGCAATATGCGGCAGAGGTGGATGACGAAGATTCTGAAACGGAGAGAAAGAAGAAACGCCGCTCCAAAGCATGGATAATAGCGCTATCTGCCTTAGCGATAGTAGCTTGTGCGTTTATAGCCTTGTTGCTGCTATATCCGGATATGTATTCATCATTGACCGGTTCTACTTGTGGCGACAATGCCCCGACAGAACAGGTAGCGCAAGCCGCCCCGAAGATTAAGACCGATAGGGTAGAGGCTACGTCTGACAGGACTGAGGCAGAGGCTACCGCAGCAACGCCCGACGCCGAGAAAGAGAAGCTGATGCCCGAGACCACACCCTCCGATGCCGCAGACAATGCCGTTAAGGTGGTGGATACCATTACCAAGACACGCTACCTCACCACTATGGCTAAAGAGCATTATGGCAACTTCCATTTTTGGCCATATATATATAAGGAGAATGAGGCGTTCCTCGGACACCCCGACAGGATTAAACCCGGCACAGAGGTCGTAGTGCCCCCATTGAGCAAATATGGCGTGGATCCCAAGAATAAAAAGGATGAGAAGGAAGCCATCCGTTTGGGCGCGGAGATTTACAAAAAATACAACAAATAAACTTTGACCCTCGCTTGGTTGTTTAATTTATAAACTAAGTTATAAATTATATCAGCTATGGCACACACCGTTCTTTAATCTTCACAATGCAGGTTTGATGGATTCGCCATGAGTCTGTCGTAGTTTCTGCGCAAAAATAGCTGATAGTCGAACTTTGTCTTCATAACGTGATGTAAGATTTAGTCGAACTATATAATGTCTTCTGAGGAGTGTCTTACAGGTCGAGGCACTTCTCTTTTATTCAGACATCAGTGAGTCGTAATCCACTTTGCCATCCAGTATGCGGCGTGATGCGGTGGAGTAACCCTCATATAAAGGATTGCGAGAGTTGTCGCGCCATCGTGTCTTGATGCCTCCCAGATATAGTAACATCTGCCCTATATCGGCTGTATATATCTTATTATCAATAGACTTCTGTATCTGCTGTGCTATTTTGCTATGGCGATTGCGAAATTCCGGTGAGGTATAGATCATTAAAGGTACGCGATAGATGTTTTGCGCTATCCCTTTAGTGATCGTTCCCATCGTTCTGCCGTATTGGTTGCGAAAATCATGCACCTCCTCGCCATGGTCTGACAGATAAACCACCACGGCGTCACGTGCTGCCACGGCGTGAAGAATTGAGCATACCACACTGTCGTTGTATAGCGTGGCGTTGTCATATTCGGCTACAACAGAAGCCTGTTGCTCCGAGAGCTCCTTGCGCCATTTGTAGTCGGCGGCGGTGAAACGACTGAAATTCTGCGGATACCTGACATTTGCGGGGCTGTGCTGCCCATAGAGGTGGATGATGGAGAATAGAGGCTTCCCTTGGCGTTCCTTAATCTGCTGCATGACAGCTAATTCGCGAGTGCTGAACGATAAGTCGTCGCTAAGGATGTCGCTGTTGCGATAGTCAAGTGTGGCACGTTCTACGGCGTTGGAGTTGAGAAATTGGCAGTTGCCCACGTCCCATTTTGAGTCGCCTGTCACTCTGGTGCATTGGTTGTCGTGAAGGGTGACGGTATATCCGGCATGTTTAAACAAGCTAGGCACTAATGGAATATCCCATCTGTCAGCTCCTGCATACGCATCAGCCGGGGAATATAGCACCTCCATCACCTTACCGGTGGCAGGATATGGCGTCACTGCATCCTTAAACACTGCCAAGTTGCCTTTATCACGTTCCGCTACTAGGCCCGGTGTGGTCATCATGCGATAGCCGTACAGGGGTGAGTGGTTGGGATTGTAAGACTCGCCAATGATAAATATCACGTCGGGGAGCTCATCTGACGTGTAAATGCTATCGTCTATCTCGCTGTCGCATAGCGTCATCGCCTTCTCCAAACGTTTCACATCAGCACTGTAATCGCCGACTTCGCGACATGCTATATATAATCCTTGTAAAGTATTGCTAGCCAATGCGCTCGACATAGAATCGGTGAAAGTGCCTATATACAGCACTATAGCTGAGGCTATATTCCCGACTAGTAGGCAGACAGTGAATACCCGTTTCCACATAGCTCGCCATTGCATCTTAGTGGTATATCGGCGTGTGGCTATGTAAACTATGGCGAGGATAATGGCAATGGAGATAGCTTTTAGCGTAGCACCGGTGAGGATATAAGTACTTAGAAATTCTCCGGCTTCGCGGCTATTTGTCTGTAGCACAAGGAATAGTATGCGGTCAGTGATGCGTGTGTCGAAATGGAAGAATAGATAAAAATCAATGAAGAAGAGCGCCCATAGTAATGAGGATATGATAATATTGCACCATTTATAGCGACAAGCCAATAGCCAAAAGCAGGTGGCGGGGAATATTGCGCTCAATAGACCGGTAGCGAGCCACGCTTTGGCGAAGTGGAACGCTCCGTCTGCCCCGATCTTTAGGCAGCATGGCAATCCTAATAACAATATATATAGCGCCAAGAGTGACCATCTGCGCAGTAATCCGTTGTCGTATATCTTAGTTAAGGTGTCGTTCATCATTCTGTTTAGCGGTGTTGTGCCACCGTCGTTAGCTTATATACTACAAAGGTATAAAATTTTTTTAGTAAAATTTTGAAAACTGATTTAACTTTTTGAGTTTTCTGTTGTCATAGTTACAAAGGATGCAAAATATAGCTTGTATCCTCAACGAAATTAAAAACAACATAAAATAGCATAAGTTATGAAACTGAAAAGATTACTTCACATAGCATTGTTGCTAAGCATATTCTTCATGTGCAGCGGTTGCTGCTTAATAGATGATATGTTGTATGGACCACCGCCACCGGATGGACCGCACCACGAAGCTCCTGCTCCCCCGCACCACGATCGTGGTCCTCGTAGATAATGCAAAAGGACGTACCATAATGATTGGCGCGTCCTTATTTATATATTGTGTAGTTGATAGAAATATCGGGAGTAGTCTGTGGTGACCACTCCCGATTAAAGTATGATTAGCTGTTACTAATATTATTATTTAACCTCTTCGAAATCTACGTCGTCGATGTTTTGACCGTTGTCGTTGGCTTTGTTGCCTGCTTGTGCATTGCCTGCGAAGTCGTTGGGGTTGGGCTGTTGAGGACCTGCTTGAGCACCTTGTGCGTTGGCTACATCCTGGGCAGCTGCTTGGAGTGCGTCGTTGACAGCCTTGACAGCGTTGTCGATCTCATCTACGAGCTGCTGTTTGTGCACATCTTTAAGGTGTTGGATAGCAGACTGAGCGGAAGCTTTCTTGTCGGCAGATACTTTGTCGCCCCATTCGTTGAGTTGTTTCTCAGCTTGGAAGACTACAGAGTCGGCAAGGTTCAATTTGTCGATACGCTCTTTAGCTTTCTTATCAGCCTCTTCGTTGGCTTTAGCCTCGGCACGCATACGCTCAATTTCGGCGTCTGTCAGGCCGCTGGAAGCCTCGATACGGATAGATTGCTCTTTGCCGGTTTGTTTATCCTTAGCAGATACGTTAAGGATACCGTTGGCATCAACCTCAAATGTTACCTCAATCTGAGGCACGCCACGCGGTGCGGGTGCGATACCGCCAAGGTTGAACTCGCCAAGGAGCTTGTTGTCGGAGGCCATGGTACGCTCACCTTGAAGTACGCGGATTGTTACCTCGGGCTGGTTGTCGGCAGCGGTGGAGAATACTTGGCTCTTGCGGGTAGGAATAGTAGTGTTGGCGTCGATAAGTTTTGTCATCACGCTACCAAGAGTCTCGATACCGATTGACAATGGCACAACGTCCAACAAAAGTACATCTTTCACATCTCCGCTCAATACACCACCTTGGATGGCAGCGCCTACGGCTACTACCTCGTCGGGGTTAACGCCCTTGTGAGGCTCTTTGCCGAAGATCTCTTTAACCTTGTCTTGGATAGCTGGGATACGGGTGGAACCACCTACCAAGATTACCTCGTCAATTTCAGAAGCGCTCAAGCCGGCATCTCTCAATGCGTTGGTGCAAGGTGCTACTACTGCGTCGATCAGTCTAGCGGAGAGTTGCTCAAATTTAGCTCTTGTCAAAGTCTTAACCAAGTGTTTAGGACCGGTTGCGTCTGCTGTGATGTAGGGCAAGTTGATCTCTGTAGCTGTGGAGCTGGAGAGCTCGATTTTAGCCTTCTCGGCAGCCTCTTTCAAACGTTGCATTGCCATAGGATCTTTGGTCAAGTCAACGCCTTGTTCGTTGCGGAACTCGCTTGCCAACCAGTCGATAATCACGTGGTCGAAGTCATCACCGCCAAGGTGAGTGTCACCGTTGGTAGATTTAACCTCAAATACGCCGTCACCAAGTTCAAGCACTGAGATATCGAATGTGCCACCACCGAGGTCAAACACTGCGATTTTCTGCTCTTTGTCTGACTTGTCGAGGCCGTAAGCCAAAGCGGCTGCGGTAGGCTCGTTGACGATACGGCGTA
>CAZLJS010000001.1:11112-32047 GCA_964559895.1 uncultured Sangeribacter sp. | reverse complement strand
CAAATACCAACGTAAAATTTCAAATCTCAATTGCCCAACGACTTACCAACTCGGTGATGCCGTTTGGATCCTATCTATACCTTTATTATACTCAAAAATGCATCTGGAACGTTTTGGAGGAATCCCTGCCTATGCGCGACATGAACTTTAATCCCGGACTAGGTTTGGCTAAGCCCTTAGTGCGCAAGGATGGACGATTTATCGGTGTGCTGTATTTAACCGTTGAGCATGAGAGCAACGGCAGGGATTCCATCCAATCGCGTTCGTGGAACCGCATCTCACTGGGCGGTAATGTGATGATCACACCTTACGTGACCGTGCATGGCAAGATATGGCTGCCTATCGTGGATGGTGAAAACAACAAGGACCTGCTCAAGTATGCAGGTATATTTCAAGCCGGAGTGGCTTACAATTCTCCCAATAAACGCTTCGGCGCATCTATAGAATTTGTGAAACGTAAGAATTGGAAACTCGACTTCAATACCACCATAGAACTTAATTATCGCTTATTCCGCAACGAAAACCAGTATTTCTTTGTGCAATACTACAATGGCTACGGCGAAAACTTGCTGGATTACAATCAATTCCGCAGCCAGATACGTTTCGGATTAGTGATAAAGCCACGACTGTTTAGTAATTACTGATATTAGTTTTTGGGATGCCTCGATAGGGTTTTGCCGAGATGTTTCATTTTGACAGAACCCTTTTTTATGCACAAAAAAAAGCGGTCGGCCAAAAAGCCAACCGCTTGCTCTTTCGTCGGGGTGAAAGGATTCGAACCTTCGACCCCCTGGTCCCAAACCAGGTACACTAACCGGACTGTGCTACACCCCGAAAGAAGCTGATTCCACCGCTCTTCTGAGCGCCTTTCTCATTTCCGACTGCAAAGTTACTACTATTTTTTGAATTGACAAAATTTCTCGCTAAAAAAGATTTTTTTGTTCTCTTTCACACTTTATTATGAGCCAATAGCGTTATTGAATTGTATAAATTAACAACGATGCCTACCACACCTCAGTTATTGAACCCAACAGATTTGGAAAACCGCATGACGGCGCTGCTGCCATTCACCCCAACGCAGTCGCAACAGTTCCTGCTCAACAGACTGTCGCTGTTTGTCACCACATACGGCGACCGCGCGGTATTTGTCGTCAACGGGTATGCCGGAACGGGTAAGACATCGTTGCTGGGCGCGTTCGTCAAAGCGTTGGCATCGTTGAAGGTCAACACCGTATTGTTGGCACCCACGGGCCGCGCCGCGAAGGTATTCGCCTCATTCTCCACACTAAAGACACAGACCATCCACAAACGTTTGTATCGCGTGAGCAGTCCCGACCCATCGTCGCAGAAATTCTTCTTGGCGCAAAACCGCGACTGCGACACCATCTTCGTCGTCGATGAGGCATCGATGATAGGGGATAACACCTTGCCGCAGAAGTCTCTACTGATGCAGCTGCTTTATCATGTCTTCTCCGGACGCAACAACGCCCTTATCCTTATCGGCGACAACGCACAGTTGCCACCCGTAGGCCAGCCCGAGAGCCCTGCCATGAACCTGCGACGCCTTTCCTCACTGGGGTTCAACGCACTGTCGTATCTTCTCGACGAGCCTGTGCGACAATCGGCACAGAGTGGCATCCTCTACAACGCCAATCTCGTGCGTAAGCATATGACCGATGCCAAGGGGAAAGACCTATCGCTGATGTTGTCGCCATTCGACGATATCATAGCCATCTCCTCGATGGATATGGAGGATTACCTCACCTCCAGCTGGAGCCGTGTCGGGCAGGCAGAGACTCTCATCATAACACGTTCCAACAAGCGCGCCACGATGATTAACAACGAGGTGCGCGGACGCATCATGTATGCCGACACCATATTGCAACGCGGCGAGCAGGTGCTCATAGCCAAAAACAATTACTATTGGACCCGCGACGTCAAGGATATGGATTTCATAGCCAATGGTGAGACGGCGATAGTGCAATGGATGGGCCGCGAACATGAGGCGTATGGCTATCATTTCGCCGATGCGGAGCTGCTATTCCCCGGCAAGGAGACACCTGTGGCTGTGAAGATTCTGCTCGACAGCATCACGGAGGAGGCTCCCGCCATGCCGCAGGATAAGATGACGGTCTTTTACAATAAAATCTTCAGCGAAGACGAGGGCACACTGTCAGAACGCATCAAAGCCGTGGACGAGAGCCCATACTACAACGCCGTGCAGGTGAAACATTCCTATTGCGTCACCTGCCATAAAGCGCAGGGCGGGCAGTGGAAGCATGTGTATATCGACATGGGAGCCATCCGTGTCGAAGCCATGGACGAGGATTTCTATCGCTGGCTATACACCGCCATCACCCGTGCCACGCAACGCGTCTATCTCATTAACCCCACCATCAAGGTGAAATAACGAGGATATTTATAACTATCAGTACTAGTATGCGCTGTAAAGCCTTCAGTACTAATGTGAAAGTTGCTGTAAAGCGTACGCTCCAAGGAGCGTCCCTACATTCATGAATTTTGCGTTACACGCCCCATTGTGGATCATTTACTGATGTAAATGATATGGATACTATTGCCCCTTATTCCGGGCAGCGGACGATGTAGCCCCAGTTGGTGCCACCATTGATGACTACGGTGATGTAGCGGGAGGTGAAGGTGATATTGGCTACAAAGGCGGTGGTGTAAGTGGTGGTGTTTGTAGCGCCGTTGTAGTGGAATATCATCTTTGAGGGGGCTATTTCAGAGCTGGGGCAGTCGTAAACGATGATCTCGTCGGGGGCTGTATCGGTGTAGAACGGTAGCTGGAAGGTGCCACCCTTAACACCCATGTCGTAGTCCATGACGCAGTGGTCGCCCATGTCGCGATTGGCGTTATCCTGCGATCTGTCGGAACAGGGCTCCGGCGGGTCTAGATACACCTCCACCACATAACGCTCGTCGCAGATGGCCTCCAACAGCGTTTTATTATAGATACGTTTGCCGCTATATCCGGTCTTGGAGACGATCATGTCATCTATCACGGAGTTCTCGGAATAGAGCGGTATCGCCGCCTCGCCGTTCTTGTCGGTGATGATGCTTGAAATGCTGTCTGTAGCCTCATCGGGGTTGGTGTATTTCAGCGATATTTTGGATTTGGGGAGGCGTTTGCCCGTGCGCGCGTCGAGCACTCTCACCTTGGCAGCGCCATGGAGATAGACGGGCTGCTTCCTGGTATAGTGGAAGTTGCACACCGTGTCGCCTACCATTATACCCTTTTCGGCTGTGACATAGGCCTTTGTGAAGGGATGGAAAATGTAGGAGAATACGCTGCAAGGCATCCCGTTGAAGTAAGCGATGCCTGCGTTGTTGGATGGCATTTGGTAGCTATGGTCTTCGGTATAGAAGAATTTACCGTTCTTATATAGCTGATACTCAGTGTAATCAAGCGATACTTTGACATCCTCCACGGGGGTGTTGTCGGGGAGTAGCGTATGTACCTCAATGCGGTGTTCGCATCTCACGAATAGCAGTAGCAACAGCAGCAACGGCAGTAGCCATAGCCACCATGGATAGCGCTTATTTGCCATGCGTAAGGAGTAGAAGTCATTGGCGGCTTCATATCTAAACTTGCAAGGCGTAACCTTGAGCCCCTCCACATAAGCGTAGGCAGTGACGCGTTTGCGGTCTGTGAAGAAGGATCGTGGCGCGGTGATGCGACCATTGTCGTCGGTGCGGGCTTCGTACGTGCCGCCTAGATGGTTCACAAGCTTCAGACGGCAACCGGGGATAGGTTTGCCATTCTTGTCGAGTTGCTCTATGGTGATGGGACCGGGCTCAGGTTCAGGTTCCGGCTCGGGCTCATTAAATACGGGAGGCTCCGGTTCGGGGGTAGGCTCGTGGAAGATTGGAGGCTGCGGTGTTGGCTCAGACTCCGTTTGTGGTTCCGGCTCGGGCTGAGGCTCCGGTATGTTGACGTTGAAGATATAGTCTGACTGTGAGGGCTGTACGGTGAGAGTAAAGGTCTCGTTGGAGACGTCGGAACGTAGGCTGATGCTAGTGCCCACCTCCACGTTGTCGCCAAAGGTGAAATAACCTGTTTCGTCGGTGGTATAAGGCACCGCCTTGAGCTTCAGCACCGAGAAGGGATGGTTGGGGATGACTTCCCCGTTGTTGGCGAACGCCACCCTCACGGTCTGTGTATCCTTCTGCTGCAGTTTCTCCACAATGACACGTCCGGAGGATTTGCGGAAATTGCAGAATCCCCATCCGGCAAAGATTACCTCCACGGCACCGTCAGCCGTGGTCCGGTAGAAGATATAGTCATCGTTGGGTGTGGTGAGGATCTTGTCAGCCATATCCGCAATCGGTGCCGTGGCGCCACTGAGCTTGCTTCTGACTTCGGATCGCGCCTCTGCTACGCGGTCGTTGATGGTCGTTTTTAGCTCCTCGGGGGCTTGCGACAGCGCTATCCATCCTATGCCATCCCCATCCCACTGGTAAAACCCCGCGGCGATGCGGCATTTAGCAAAATATTTATTGGTAGGCCCCAACAGGCGTGCCAGCGTGGTGTTAGCTTCTGTGCCGGGGTTCCACTTAAGCAACCAATGCACTTCGGTGATTGCGGTTCTCTTTATCCTCATCTGACTTGTTTTTAAATAGTTACGAAACAATCAAAATGCGCAACACAGCCTCTATCGCCACGTGGCAAAGGAGGAATATCGGTACCCAAAGGGTAAATTTCTGTTTCTTGGTTTTATGACGGAATAGCCACATGGCGCATAGTGCGCCAAAGGCACCGCCAATAGCTGCCACGGTGAGCAATGTAGCCTCCGAGATGCGGCTCTTATTGTATATAGCTTGATATTTGTCGCGGGCAAACATCAGAAATGCTATCACATTTATAAAGAATAGATATAGTAGGTCAACTATCATGATTCCAGTCTGTTATAGATGGTTAATTAATGATGCCTTGAGCGAGGTCGTTGGCGCCGTGGGCATATATGAATCCCAGGTATATTAGCGCGCCTATCATCAAGATGATGGCTATGATTTCCAGTACGCGTTTCCATGGCGACGTCTGCTCCCTCTCCTCCGAGATAAGGTATTGTGTCTCCTCCTGTTCAAGGGTGAATGGTATGCTCACCTTCTCGTTGCCGCGGATTGTCATCTCAGCGGTGACAGGTGTGCCGTAAGCGAAAACGTCGGCAGGGATAGAGCAGGCGCCAAAGGAGTCAAGGTGTGCCGCATATTCGGCCGAGCCTTGATGGAAAGTGACATCCACGTCTGCTATTGGCTTATCCTGATAGTCATGTATGGCTATATGGTTTGGTTGGCGTGGCGGTAGCTCCTCATCCTCCTCAATCACAGGTGGTTGCGGCGGCTCGGGTATGACGGGCGGTTGCGGTGGTAACGTCTCCTCTACATTGTCGTTGCTCTCTTCTGTAATGTCATCTATTTGACTATCAGTCGTTTCTGTGGCAGCCGGAGGCACGTCATTGCGTAGGTCTCTGTCTGAGAGTGTGGTGTGTAGCGAAGAGCCCCCTATGGCACGTTTATTGTTCTCGAAGCCCCATCCGGTGAGCAGTATATCAATAGAGCCGTCGGCGAGGCGGCGGAAGAGAACGTAGTCGGAATTAGGCACCTTGAGGAGCTTGTCGGCGATAGAAGGTGCTTTAGCGCGTACCTCATTGTGTAGCGTGGCGAGAGCGCCATTCACCTCCTGCGCCAACACCGGGTCGGCATCGGTGAGGAACGTATAATCGTCGTTGACAATCCATTCGTAATAACCGCTACCGGCCTTCAGCTTGGCGAAATGTGCCGCCACGTCATTGCCCAAGAGTGCCGCTACCTTATTGTTGGCTTGCGGTCCTGCGTTGAGCTTACTGCCAAAGAGCCAGTGTACCTCCTGTTTATATGCTTTCTTATTCTCCATAAGTGTCGGTTTTTAATCTACTGCACCTTGATATTCAAAATCTCTTTCTCCGTAGCGGGATGTTGCATCGGATTCCTTTTCAACGCCTTCATATATGCCTCGTAGAGATTCTTGATATATGGGTAGTGGGGTAGATATTTATTAAGTTTGGCGGTGACGTCCTCTGCGTTAAATACCTCGTTTATAATACCTTGGCATAAATCTGCGCTACTGTTTGATTCTCTAATAGTCTGTACCTCATCGTTGAATTTCTTGATAAGCGTTTGCAAATCAGAGACAAAACTGGGGTAACGGGTGAGAAAATAGTCAAGGTTTTTCTCCATCTCTTGGTATTGCGCCTCGGAGACTTTATCCTTCAGTGCCGCTATCTTGAAATGATATATGCCGCAGTCATCCACCTTTAGCGGAGAGGAGAGCACTTGGAGCGCACCGTCGTAGATATTTTTATGTTCTATGGCATCGTTGACCTTAGAGAGGAAGGCAGCTGCCTCCTTATCCTTGTCATAAGGGCGCAACACTGTCTGCAATGCTTGCAGATAGCTGAGGTCTATGTCGGAATACAGCGTTTCTGGGTATTGTATAATGGATGTCACGACCTCTGATTTTGGCTCAACAGGCTGTGGCTCCGTTTCTTGAGCCCTGACTCCCTGAATGAGCATCACCATAGATATAATAACTAAAAATTTCTTCATCATTAATGATATTGCTTATAACGCTGATGGCGATTCCTGATTCTGTAACTCTCTGTAATAGCTTATTACAAATGATTTTAGAGCCTCGTTATCGCCGAATTCAGACTTGTATTTATCGCGAGTCTGCCCCAACGCAAAGAACTCCGATTTGGATTTCTCAGCACCGCTATAAGCGTGGATAATAGCCTGTGCAAGAGATGACTTAAACGCGTTTCGTGCTGCGTCGAGTTTGCCATCAAGGGAGTTCAATGCCGCATTGACATCGTTGACGTTGCTGATATATTTGAAGTAAGGACTGTTTTTGATAGCGCTTTTTTCAGCAAGCTTTTTCTGCTTGTAGGCCTGGAAATTATTCCACGATTTTGCGGCCTTGTTGAAGCCTACCGACAGCCCGATATTGTTTGCCACGCCAAGAGCGGTCTTATATAGCGAGTAAGTGGCGTTGAGCAGCTTTGCTTCATCCTCCTTGGCGAGAGAATTATCGTCGGTGGTAACCATCTTCAGACCGGAATGATAGCGCTCTATCTCCATTCGTGAGCAGTTGGCTTTGGAAAATTCAGCCAACATCTCATCGTAGATTCTATCCAGTGAGCTCTTGTTGAGTCGATACTTGAGCGACGAGTAACCGCTGCCCAGCTCTTTCTTATAATATGTCAAAGAGCTCAGCACATTGTTGTAGAGTGCCACATTCCATTGGTCGGCATCCTTGAATTTACTTTCCAAGTTATCCTCTTGCTCCTGCACTATCTGGTCCTTATCCTCAGATGAATCATCAGTGTCGTTGCCTCCCGGGATTAGCCAAAGAGCACCTACCACCGCGGCAAGTATCACCACAAATATTAAAATCAGTTTTACGGCTTTCATGACTAATCTGCGCTCTGTTGCCAATTATTATTGTTTGAAGCGGAGGCTTTCTCTTTGCTCTTGTCTCCACTGTTATTACTCTGTTTATGTTGCTTTTGAGCCTGACTGCTGCCTTTCCCTGCATTGGAATTGCCGGAGTTGCCGGCATTGTTGTTGCTAGCGTTGTTGGCAGGGGTATTGACAGCACCCTCCTGCTTGGGATTGGTGCGTTTGTTATCTCTCAATTTCGTGAGTGAGGAGAAATCAGGATATACAGTCCTCATAAACTCATCCTTGACAAGGTCCAGTTGGTCTGCTTGGTATTCATACAAGACATTATCGTCGCCTATGTATCCTTTGAAGATAGATGTCAAGCAATTCAAATGGTAGGGATCCAAGTTACGCTTCTTATCCTTGCTGTTGCAAATATCCTTAATAGCCTCGATATTATGCGCATCCACGGCGTTGGCCACCTCCATATAAGTCCGTATCTCCTCGATAGCGGGAGTGCTCTCGGGATGCTCGTTGCGGTATTTCTGCATCTCTGAGGAGCTAATCTTGGTATTGAACTCCCTGACCTGAGAGAAGGATAGAGTCCTGTCGGAGTGTTTAGCTGCCCATTCAGCCAATATATCCTCGGGTGACTGTATGCTATCCTGCACAGCCTCAATGGCCTCCTCCTGCGGTTCCTCTTCTTTGCCGGAGTCATGTTTAAAGCATAGCCAGCCGATGAAGATGGAGACTAGTACCAGCGCCACTAATGCGACGATAATCCTTACGATGTTTTTATCGGAATCAGTAGTAAAGGCAGGCATAGTTACGTTATTATTGCCGCTCTTAGTTGATATGCTTTGTTTATATGAAACTTTATTGCCGCATACAAATTTGACATTCAGTGACTCACCTGCCCAAGTATAAGGTAGTTGCACAGTCGTTGCCGACGCAGATGGATTGAACTGCACATATTCCTTCAGTAACTTATTTTTACTACTGTTAGTAACTACTACATATGGTTGGCCATTGGTGATACTTGACAAGTTCTCTTTATCGAACGTCAACGTTAGCTCAACAGGGGCTGTGGTGATGTTCCCTTCATAGGAATTGTTGTTGCCGGACGGATGGGTAACCACATTGGTGTTCTTCGACTTAAGCGTTATCTTCAAGAGATTATTTTGCTGATCAGGATTTTCCAACGAATACTCCTCGCTGTCGTACTTGACGGATATCTTATCGCCAATCTGCTCACCTACCAGGTGAAGACTGTCTCCGGTAAGAAACAGTTGCGTCTTATGCGCTGCGTTGCTGGCGAATTTGTTGCTCTTCTCCAGGAAGAATTGCATCTTAGCCAACTCGTTTTTAGGATTCTTGCATCCTGCTACAATTACCTTCAGGTATTTCTCCTTAGCTTTGGCTCTCAGCGAAACCAATACCTGTTCATTTAAGGTATCTAATGTGACGCCGGGTACCCTTTGTCCTGCCAAAAGCATATTAACAGAGAATCTCACAGACGCGTCGTCGTAGTAAGGACTATTAGCGTTTGTGCTCAATGAGGTCGTCTCATTGAAGATGTCTGCCACCGGCCACTTTTGAGGCGTACTGTTGACAATCAGCGCATATTTCGGTTTACGCGGCACCTCGATATTCGACAGCACCCTGCCAGGGTACATCGCTTCGTCGCCCACCGGAGCCACTATCACTGATTTATATTGAGTAAACTCAGGATACATCACATCAGCCATCAGCGACGCTACTTTCTCCTCGGGGAGGATAAGCAGTGCCGGAGCGGTGCCACGCATCACGCGGTGAGGTACATTTGCCGGTTCCAGACGATACGTCATCAGCACAGAGGTGAAGATGGTGGGGTCTATCTGGTCTGATTTGAACTGCAAACCACCCTCCACGCCCAGTTTGGGCCGCATATATCTCTCCACGAATAGAGAGTATATATTCATCAGTATATGATATGGTGTGTTGCCATTGCTTACGCGGTAGCCTTGTGGTATGCCGATAGCTATTTTCAACACAGCCTTCTCTCCCTCATTGGTGAAGACTTTGTTGACGAGCATGGTGTATTGGGTGAATGCCATAGCCGTGGTTATCTCATAGCAACGTGCACTACGTTCCACGCCCGGTATTGCGGAATACTCCAATCTGAATTGCGGCCTGATTGATACAAGCGGTGCGAATCCCGCATGACGAAATTGGTTGCCGCTAATCGCTAAAGTTATGATTGGGTCCATCTTATGGATAATTCAATGTCTAGTTAAAAAATTTTTTTACTCTATCGATGATACCTGTCTTGCGGGTAGCTCTGGTGTAGCCCTTGATGGCATTCAGCAGAATGGTGGAGTCTGTGGGGTCGTAGTCATACACATTTCCCACATAGAATTTGCCTAAGCTGAAGGTGTATAGCTTTGGCCTTCCATTGGTGGAGGCATTGATTCCATATTCTTTGCAAGTGGCTGCCAAGGTCTCCACAATAGAACCATATTTCTCCAAGAACAGTTGTTTTGCCACCTCTTGCCGGTTGGCAGGATTGGCGTCGAGCATATCCGATTTGGTGACGATGAAATGTATCCCATCCACGTTGTTCATAACCGCCTTATTTTCAGGTAGTCCGAAGATGTCCACTATGCGCTTGATACATTTCTTCTGATCGACTTGAAACGCCACTTGGTCGAAATATATCACGCTGTTGGGATCGGTGCGCTCTATCAGACGTGTATGACGTATCAACGATTTGGTGAGGTCTATCACTATGAAAAATACCTTGCGGTTTTGGTTTAGCAGCAGTTGTGTGGCGCCGCTACCCATATCTTCAAAGGTGATATGCGATTGCTCGTTGTCGGCGATTTTGAAGGCAAATTCCTCGCCTGCCATCTCCACCAGGTTGACGTTGTGGTCATTCTCGTCGTTATCTTTCAGGATGGCTTGTATGGTGGTGAGGTAGCCCACTTGTGTCGGTGGTGGCGGGCAGCCGTTATTGACAAACTGGTAAAGCGCGTCGGCGTAGGGACCGCCTGCCAATACTGAGTTGTAGCGCAAATGACTCTCGTCGCCAATAAGACCGGTGAGGATACATGATTTACCTGTGCCGGGGATGCCAAACATATACACATCGGTATAATTCTCGGGGCACTCCGGTTTGCAACGGCCACATACCTCATCCAGATTGGGAAGCATGTTGACCACTTCGTTGTAATTGCGCAGAATCCCCATGGACGCGGGTGTGGCGACACCTGCGGCACACAACTCCTGCTCGGTGAATATCCCCGCATTGATGTAGTATAGCAGGTCATCGCGTGAATACTCATTGAATTTGCTTCTCATCACATCCAGCTCGCGCTGTTTCAGCTCCCAATACAGATTCTCCGCTTCATCGATGAACGGGGAGTTGGGGTACTGGCTTATGTATGAATGTATCGTCTGCAGGTCGTTGGACTGTCGAGCGTCATCCCAGCTGCTGAACGCGCTTATGGCCTCGTTAGCGTCGAGACTGTGTTTGCCTGCCGGAAAATGGCTGAGGTAGCGCTGCAGGTTCTCGTTGACGTTCATGCTAGTTGTGTCTGACGCTAAGTTATAGTACTCGTCGTCTATCTCATCAAGGTGTGACGTGTAGGGGTATTTCTGCATATAACCATCGAGGGCCGACATGCTGAAATGGTCCAAGTCATACCAATCTTGTTGCTCCACGGCACCCATCGCCTCTTGTATCTTGGCACGAGCCTCGTCGAGGTGGTTGCCCACCGGTGCGGAGGCGCTCCATCGGTCGATATATGCTTGTAGCAGGGTGATCAATGTTGAGTCGTTGCGGCCTAATTGTGACGCTATGTTTTGCCACTCCTGTTGCTCCGCATTGTTGGGACGCGGCCTGTTGAGGTACGCCTCCAGCTCTTGTCTCCGCATCGCGTCAAGGTTGGGAAAATTGGTGAGCTGCAACGGCGCTCCTTGGTAGGTGTAGTTGTCAAATAGATCCTTCAATCGGGCTACACCCATCTTATTAATTTGAATACCCAGTTGTGAGTATTGGGCAGCGGTTAATTCAGGCATAACGTTAATTTTTATAATACAGTGCCACCACCATTGTCGTCGCCCGTCACATCGAGCGTCTTGCTGCGTGGTGCCATCATGTAATTAAACAAAAGTAAAAAGAGCACTATAACAATAGCCACGAGACCGAGTATGGAGAATCCCGATGCCTCTTGTATGCTGTCGGCGAAGGTGAGCTTGAGCGATGTCTCATAGAGATCCATATCATCCTCTTGCAGCCACACCCCGTTGGAGTTCTGTTCAAAGGTCTTGAATGGCGCTGTGGCGGAGAAATTGTTCAAATCTTTAGGCATCTTCTCCTCCAGATTGCGGATATTTGACACCGCCGAGGAGAGGCGCATAAGGCTCCATGCGTCGATGATGGCTTTAGATTCGTGTATCTTGTCGTTCCATTTATTTGCCCGACGCTCTATCTTTTTGCTCCAATCGCTGCTGAAGTTGTCGAGGCCGTTGGTGTCGATAGTGACGTTATGATTTTTCATGAAGTTGGTGATGCTGTCCCACTTATAAGCTCCGGTGGATTTAGCCTCCTTGACGGCATTCTCCATATGCGACAGTGTGACTTGTAGGCTCGATGTCTCAAACTGCTCAAAGTCTGCCACCACCTCTTGACATTTCTCTAAATCGGCTTTCGCCTGACCCTTATATTCATCTTGATTGCCAAGCACGTAGAAGAAGGGCATGATAAATATCCATGCCACCACGATGGCGAAGATGGCTTCCACCGCCACTGTGGATATCTCTATGATGCGCCATGCTTGGAAATTATTCTGCGCACGTTTGGCTTTGATTGAGAACCATGACAGGAGAGCCAATACTATCATGGCTCCTACCGAAAACAGTATGCAAACACCCAACGATAGCGTGCCTTTCAGCGACAACGCTAAGTATAGCAGTACGCCGAAGAGGACTATGCCAAGGATGGAGAGGATATTAGCGATAGATACGCTGTCTGATTTCTGTTTACTCATATATCTTTATTTTATCTTTTTTAAATAGTATTCATTGCCGGTATTGCTTGAATGATTGCACGTTAGCAATCCCTTCTTGTCGGCGCGGCAGTGATAAGTGTCTTTTACGAATCCCGGGGAGCCGTGGCTGTCGGATGCCACGGTGGTCATATTGATGGTAAAGGAGCCGTTGCCCCATTGCACCTTGACGGGAGCGCTGTATTTGCTGCCATTGGTCTTGGTGTAAGTGACAGTGCCGCCATCACCTTTGCTGTTGAAATTGAAGGTGACGTGGGTTTTCTCTCCTGTCGGGTCGCCGGTGTTGCTATCTACCACGTAAAGCGTCTCTGTGGTCTTCCATATCCCTTGTAGCTTGCTGTGGTCGTCGAGCACATCCTGCATCTTGGTATAGCTGCCACCCACACGTTTCAGCGCGTCGGCAACCTGCACGAGTGGCCCTATCTTATTGTTGGCATACACCTTGCTGTTGGGCTTAACAGGCTTGCCTGTCTCCTGGAGTATCTTGATAATTTCAGGATTGGTGAGGGATGAGTCAAGCGATTTCATCAGAGCTACAACGCCGGTGATAATCGGGGAGGCGAAGCTGGTGCCGTCTCCGATGTCGAAGGTGTTGTAGGGGCATGCGCCGAGGATGTTGCACCCCGGTGCGGAGATGGTGGATTGCTTGATATTATATTTAGCAATGTTGCCATAGTTGGTGAACACCGCGGGACATAGCTTCTCGTCCACGGCGGAGACGCGGATAGTGTTTTTGCCGCGTTTACTGGAGTCCATTGCTGAGAATAGCTTCTCGTTGCCTGCTGCCCAGACGATGGTGACGTGGCGCTCGTCGGCGAGGTTGAAGACGAAGTTCCACACATCTTCGGCATCTAATTCCTCATTTTGAGAGATAGCTACTTGGTCGTCGATAGGTACCAGGTAAGCCGTGTCGGAGAAGGCGGCGCCCAGGGATAAGTTGACCACGTCAGCGCCGTTGTAGATGCTGTATAGCAATCCTTGGAGGATGCTCATGGTAGTCATCTCGTGGCCAAGGCTCACAGGCATTAGCTTGCAGTTTGGCGCTATTCCGGCGGCACCGGCGCCATTGTCGATAGCGCCCAAAGCCTGCGACGCTACCATGGAACCATGCTCATAGGGGGCATAGATCATATCAGGATGCAAGGGGTCGTAACGCGGACAATCCTGCGCGGGGCGGACATCACTGCTGCGAAACCGGACACTGTAGGGCTTGACGATGCGGCTGTTGAGCTCCGGATGGTTGATGTCGAAGTAGGAATCCACTACTGCTACCGTGATTTTGTCACTACCGCGGGTGATGTCCCATGCGTCATACATCTGTATCGGCTGGAAATACCAGGATATCTTAGCGTTCTTAAATGCCTTATCATTAGGCTTATATTGCGAACCGAATACCGAGTCGTCGAATATCTTGAATGATATATCCGTGATCTGCTTGGGCAGATTCTTCTTCACCTCTTCACGCTTGTCGGCGGGGACACGCAGCTGCATCAGCTTGGTATTCTTGTCGTAGAAGGTAATCTCGTAGTCGCTCGAGGGGTATAGCTTCTTAAACTCCGAAGCGAATTGCTTAAAGGTGGAGTCATCGGCTTTGGAGTCGAGGATAACGTTCAGTCGGTCACCCACTTTTATCTGATGCGAGTCATCGTCGTCGATGAGGTCATCATCGTCGTATGGTGGAATGACATTATCATCCGGCTCGGGGAGATATGGCCCAGGGTCGTCGATGTCGCCGGGGAAGGGATCGTTGGAGGTGGTATCTATCGGTACCAAGTCGTCGGGATCTGTTGGCGGATTTAGTATCTCGTCGGGAATATCCTCACGCGTCATGCTATCGCTGTCGCTGCAACGGTGGAAGAGCGCCAGCCCCAACAGAAAGAGGAACAGCAGCACCAGAAACAGCAGGAATCTACCGAAGAATCCCGCTCCCCATGGCTCCCAAAACGGCTTATATCCGTTGCCCGTCTTTGTGGTGAAGAATATCTTTTTCATTGAACTCTCTTTTTATTACAATTTTTCCAATATCACGCGCAATGCCTCGTTGGCTTCCGGATCATAGTCGGGATGCTGGAGATGCGACACGAAGGAGATAAACATATATTCAATCCACTTATTGTATTGGTTCTCAAATGAGGGCACCAACGCTTTGGGATTGGTTGACATATCGTCGAAGAGCGCTGTGAGGTCTGCCTCGGTATAGACCTTATCCACTTCAGTGCGTCCCACGTAGCGGAAGATGGGCAGATGCTGCGACTGTGCCAGGTTGCGCACAGACTCTATCTCCTCCGGCTTGAGGTCGGAATAGCCGAGGTCCAGTATATAATCGTTGATGGCGTCTGCCAGAATGTCGGCGAGGAAGCTCTCGTTGGCGCTGTGCACGTCGATGACGTTGACATATTCGGCTATGAGGTTTGCCATCTTGTCGCGCAGGCCGATAGCCTCTGCTGAGATGATGATGTTCTCTATCAGATGCGACATTACAAGGTTGTCGAAGCCGCAGTCTCCGGCGTTGCGTTTCATGAAATCTACCGACTTGATGCGGTTGCACCAAGCGTCAAACAGTTCATCGGCGATAATGCAGGAGTTGAGTTTGCGAGTGCAGTAGCCTCCCGAGATGAGGATGTCAGGATCCACATTTTTGCTGTTAAGGTATGCGATAGCCTCCTCCTTGGAGTCAAGCATATAGACGTCAAACAGTGCGTCCCAACGCTCATTGGGGGTGAGGTTGTCGAAGTCGTAGCCATATTGTGCGCAGCGGTTGCGGATTATCTCATAGTCCTCAAAATTGTTGATAGATTTATTCAAATCAGGACTTTGAAGAATCTTGTGTATTACGGTATAGCTTTGAGCCTCAGTGATTTGTAGGGCTTGCAGTAAGTGGCCGAAATAGTAGTTGTCGTTGTTGCAAGTGAAGTCCATCTCGCGGAATACCTTCTTGGCTTTGCGGATATTCTCACGCAAGATATCATCATTATTCTCCGACTTATAGTAATCCACTATCTGTTTGCGCACATTATCGCGTATCTTGCTCATCTCACGGGTGAAAAGCTCGCGGCGTGTCTCCACCATGTGGCTTGCCACAACGGATAGCTTCTCGATGATGTAGAGTGCGCCGTCGTTGTTTTGCGACGCTGCCACATCCCATGATAGTTCGGGGTCCTCAAAGAGCTTTTTGACCACGGGGTTCTCCACGAAGGTGCGTTTCAGCATATCGTAGAAACTGCGATCTATGATCATCGCCTGCTCCGATTGCGTCTCTTTCCATCCGCTGTATAGCTGGCTGCCGGAAGGACCGGAATACTTGAAGTCGCGCAGCATATAGCAGTTGTTGAAATGGCTGCCAATGGCGCACCAGTTTCTCACCCATGAGTCGGGGCCGGCGTGGAAGCAGCTGCGTAGTAGCACGGTGTCGAAGCGGCCTGTCCAGCGCTGTTCCAAGGCGTTGGGGGTGTTGGCTACCGGGTTCTGGTGGTATGCCATATCCATATTAAACATGGTGCCGATATGGAACAGTGGTGCCACACCGCCACATTTCTCCACTGTCTTGCGCCGTTCCTCGGGGGTGGCGCCCACATACGTGTTGACCCAGTCGGCGAGGAGACGCCATAGGCTGGTGGCGTCGTTGTTCTTCTGATAGTGGCAGTAGAGCAGGATGTTGATGCTGCGTGCCTCGTTGTATTTATTGAATAGGTAAGCCACTTTGCCACGCAGGTAACCGTTGAGCAGCGTTACCGGCTTACTTAAGTTTTCGATGTTCTCCACCTCACGGGCTCGTGCTCCGGGGAAGTCCAGCAGGTCGTTGCTTTCCAAAATCGACATCTTAATCTCACCTTTTGTGAGGCGCGATGTGGTGTGCCCCGACATAAACTCGGTCTTATATTCGTCGGTGGAGGAGAGGAATTTGTCGCCTATCTTAAACACCACTTCGGAGCAGATGGCGCAGACCTCGCTCTTGGAGAATTCTCCCAAATCGTCGAAGTTGTCACCGCTGCGTAGATAGACGTGGGTGTTGTATTGATTGGCGCTGTCGAGGAGGTGCGACAAGCAGGTGACGCTCATCACGGTGTTCTCCTTGATACCTTCATGCACCACCGCTTCGATGGGTAGGTAGATATATTTGGAGAAACGCACCTTGGCTAGAGTGTCGAGTAGGCGCGAGAATAGTGCGGTGATGTTGGCGTCGCAGTGCCATAGCATGGAGAACACTGCCGCATAGTCCGATACCGGTATGTGGTTGATTAGTAGTGAGATTTCGTCGAAGAAGGCAGAGCGGTTATATACCTGTGCATTGTTGATGTGCTTCTTGAAATACTGTTTGATTTCTAGTATGTCGTCAGCCTCCAGCACCGGATTGGCTATCTCCTCCATTGAGGAATATTTCTCTCTCAATCGTTCACATTCCTCCTCCAGCTCCTTCTCGCCATAGGTGGTGTAGTTGCTAAAATCGTTGAAGTATGAGTCGCTGAGTATCAGTATGATATCAATGACGGATAGTGTGCGTACCAATGCGGGGTATTTCTCGCTGTAGCGCTGTTTGTCTCTCAGAAAAGAGGAGAAGCGGGTCACTACGCCTGTCGCCTCTTGTCCGTCACCGATAGGGTTTATGGCGGCGATGAAGTCGTACTGTTTACCATTGGCTTCCACCATGAATGGCTTACCCTTGTCTTGCAGCAGGCAGCTCATCAGATAGGATTTACCCACCTGGCTCATGCCGAATGCCGCGATAGCAGGGTTGTCCTCAGCGGCGCGCGCCAACACTTTCAGTTTCCTGCGCTCCTCCACAAGGTCTAGAAAGCGTAGAGAGTAATCGTTGGGTTTATTCTTCTTAATCCATGCCAACGACTCATTGATGGTATCGATTTGTGATAATATATTTTGCAACATCTTGTTTCTGCTTTAAATCAATAATTATCTATACTCTATTTTCTTAACCTTGAGTTATTTTATAGAGAGTTCAAATTCACCTTTATCGAGCCAATGTTTGCCGTCATCTACCAGTGATTGGCGCACCATCTCGACCGTTCCGGCAGGGATGTCGTTACCCTGCATATCCTGTGCGTCCTCGATATAGAGTGCCTCGGGGTCGGTGAGGAAGTCGCGTGATATATTCACTCTCAGCACCGGGCTGGCGCTATGGTTATAGATGGCATACAGCGGGCGTGCCTGGTATAGCGGGGAGTCAAACTGACGGCATCCGATAAATGCAGGGAAGACGGGTATCTCCAGTGTAGTAGCCGCTGTGGTGGGGGTTAGGATGGTGCGCTCCACTTGGCGACGTCGCGAGTTGTATTCCCCGATATAGTTGGCGGTGGAGTGCATCGTCTTAATCATCTTGGTGAAGTCCAAGGAGAAGCCGTGGAGACTACCTTTGGCGCCAAGGTATCCTATCATGCCGCCCACTGCCACGATGGATTTCTGGTCGTAGAAGTAGCCTTGACCATCTGCTGTGGGGAAGAAGCTGCCTACGCGGTATTCGTTGAGGCGTACCAGCTTATCGGGCGTGGTGGGTAGATATTTGATAAATAGCTCGGTGATGGCATCCAGCGAGGTGGGACGGCCTGCTAGCAAGATGACGTCGCATTTGTGAGCGTAAAGGAGCATGGCCAGCTGCTTGAGCAGCGGCTCCATGGTGGCTTTCACTATCTCTGCCACCTCCTCGGGGTCGAAACGCCATTGCAGCTCCTCAAAGCGGAAGCCGAAGTGCGCGGCGAAGTAGTCCATGAGGTAGTTGGCGGGTACGTTGGTATGGAAGATATCGGTGAAGCTATATACCTTGGAGGGGCGTTTCAGTCGCAAGAGCTCCAAGAAGAACTGCATCAGTGGCACTGATACCTGTGTGTTGAAGTCAAGGCGGCAACGGCGGTCCTTGTACGACATCATGGCGCTGTCTTTGCCGAAGAAGTCCTGCATGAGGTTGCCCGCGAAGGCTCGCAGCAGCTCTTGACGTCTGTCGGCGTCGCCACAGCGCAATACGTTGTCTATCTTCTCTTTATATACGTTGTTGTCTGTCAGGCAGGGTAGCGCTGCCAATTGCTCATCGCTCATGGCGCAGAGGCGTGCTATCAGAGCGCTGCAGATATTGCCCATCATCGGGTTGTCGTACTCCTTACCCTCGATGACCACGTTCTGCACCATATTGCGCAGGATGTCATCGCCGGCAAGATAGAAGCTGTCCCAGTAGAGCGGCGTGGGGGTGAGCATACTGCGTCCTTTGCCGCGGCACTGATATGAGCAGATCATCACGTCGGTGGTGCCGGCACCTATATCTACTGAGCCGATAGTGAGTGAGTTGCCTTCGTAGCCTTGCGCTTTGTCTTCGGGGCGTACATGCCCTTTTAGCTCAAAGAACTTATGAATCTCACCACTGTAGCGCTGTGCTATCTCGGCGTATAGATATACCAGCTGGCAGCAGGATGCTTCGTCGAAGCTCCACATGCGGCCAACCATGTCGTAATCAAGGTTGTCGCCATCAGCCATCTTTAGGCTCATGGATGTGGGGTATATGTTGGCGGGAGCGAGACCGTCGATGCTGCGGCTCAGGGCGTCGTAAGCATCCTCGGCGCATTCACGGAGACGTATCTGCTCGGCATGGGGCATCGCGGTGGGGCAGGTGAGGATAATGTTGCGCAGCACTCGACGACAATCTACATTGCCATGCTTGGTGCGGAACCCGATAGAGTTGATCTGCGTCATCGCCTGTTGGAAAATCTCTATCATCGCCATCGTCATTAGCGACGAACGGGAATAGTTGATATTCTCCGACATGGCGGGGAGGTATCCGTCCACATTCTTCTGCGCACGCTCTATGTATTCGCCGTTGGTGTCGAATAGCTCCGATAATCCTGCTACATATATATTGTTGGATAATAATACGTTGAATGGATCGTCGATGGTGCTTAGGTTTTCCCAATTACCCTCAAAGGGTTTGATATCCCACAGATAACGTTTCGGTGAGGAGTAGCCTGTGGTTTTCTGGCTCAACCCCTCCTCCTCAAGTGACCGATAGAGCAGCGTCTTAGCCTCCTCGCCGACTCTTACGAAGCTCTTCCACTGGAAAAGGTCATCGTCGTCGAGAACAATATCGTTGCCGAAATCAGCCATACGGAACACTAATCGCATATCAAACGACTTGTCGTATTCGCGCTCCGGGTGGGATAGGTCGCGCAGACGCATCATCATGGCTTTGGTGAAGTCTCCATCCTCAAACAGCATGCCACAGGTGCGCGAGTTGCCGATGTCCAACACCAGATCCACCGGCACGTCCATAGCTCGTGGATTGCGGTGTAGTGTCACCTCGGGCGCTGCTCCGCTCAAGCGTAGGAAGTTGATGAGGTAGATATAGTAGCCGATATATTTGTTGACTATCTGATCCTGTGGATTACCCAGCAGTGAGTGGATATAGTCGCTGAAAGCGGAGAACTCGTCGCCGGTGGAGAGGAATCCCAGTAGCTCGTCGGCACGGCTGCATAGGCTAAACTCTTTCTTGTCGCCATCCTGTTCCCAGAAGCAGGGACGTAGGTTGGATAGCTCATCTTTGCTTAACCCTGTGTCGAAGGCCCATATCAATCTGAAGGTCTCAATACCTTTGTTGTTAGCCTCTGCGATACGCTCTATCTTGACGCGGCACCATCCGATAGGGTATGTCGCGGTGGAGCCGTCTATCTCATGTTCAAACATAGGCATTGGGAGCCAATGGCCCAGGAGCAATTCAAAGGCGGCGACAGGTGTATGGCCGTCAGTCGGACTTTTCACGCGATAGCTCATCAGATTGCTAATGTCAAACTTAGATGGGTCTGTGGGTGGTATATTGGTATATAGCGTGGCACTAAGCCCTGATTGCATCTTTATGACACCCGCGTCGTCGAGCGCACAGCGCCCGTTGGGACGTAGCTCTAAATCGTTAGGATTATTGCGCAACTCCTCCAAGGGAATATATACCCCTGCCGTAGCATGGTAATAAAGTAGGTCAAATACCCTCTGTTGGGTCAGAAAATCCACTATCTCCACAAAAGAGTATTTCAAAGTTTTACCATTGCCCAGTTGCAAAGGCTCCGATGGGTTAAACTCCATCTCAGTAGTGATAAAATGGATACCACTATTAGCTATTAAATGCTCCATCCGTTTCTATGTTTTACCGTTTATGGACTTAATTATTGTGCAACCACTTCACGACGCAATCGCAATGCCTCTGTCCTCGTCTTTCATCTTGGTAATCAGTCTTTACCCACATATAATCATCGAGCATGGCATCACATATACCGCCATAAGGTACTTACCGATTCATCTCCTTGTTGCGGCAATAGTTGTCGCTTAGGGTTGAATATGCAAAGTTAAGAAATTTTTCTATACTTTGCGCTTATTGATGAAAATTTTAGGCAAAAATATGCTCGCTAATATCTACTTGTCCATCGTTATTGTTGCTATTAAAGCAATCGGCTACTTGAAAT
>CAZLJS010000001.1:0-11012 GCA_964559895.1 uncultured Sangeribacter sp. | reverse complement strand
CCATGATTAAAAGAAGTATAACAAGTCTAATTACAGCCGATTTTCGCAAGAAGAAGATCATAGTAGTATTGGGTGCCCGACAAGTAGGCAAAAGTACACTATTGACAGAGATTGCCGGCGATACAAAGAAGATATTGTCGCTTAATTGCGATGATATAGACGATGCTATGCTTTTGGAAGGGCGTAGCTCTACGGCGTTGCGCAACCTTTTGCAGAATTACGATATGGTTTTTATCGACGAGGTGCAAAGGGTAAAGAATATCGGACTTACCCTGAAAATTATCCACGATTTGAAGCTGGATGCGCATGTAGTAGTGACTGGCTCTTCATCGTTGGATATGGCTAACGAGATTAACGAACCCGCCACGGGTAGGTTGCTGGAGTATAATCTTTATCCATTATCACTCAGGGAGTTGGCGGATGATACCTCAGAAAGAGAAGAGGGCCGACTGCTCCATCAGAGATTGATATATGGATTATATCCAGAAGTGGTGACAGACCCCTCAGATGCCAAACGCACACTCATGACACTTGCCAACAATTATCTTTTCAAGGATTTATTGTCATATAAAGGGATGAAGAAACCCGATGTACTTGTCAAATTGGTAAGAGCCTTGGCGTTGCAAATAGGTAGTGAAGTGTCGTATAATGAGCTGAGTCAACTGCTTGGTATTGATAAGATTACAGTAGAGTCATACATCAACCTTTTGGAGAAATGTTATGTGGTATTTAGGCTGGACTCCTTTAGCAGAAATATGCGCAATGAGATCAAGAAAGGTAAGAAAGTATATTTCTACGACAATGGTATCCGCAATGCCATCCTCTCCAACTTCGCACCTGTGGAACTACGCACAGACATCGGGCCCTTGTGGGAGAACCTTATGGTTAGCGAAAGGGTGAAGCATAACGCTTATAATCGCAATTATGCCAACCTGTTTTTCTGGCGCAACCATAAGCAACAAGAGATAGACCTGATAGAGGAGGTGGACGGCACCATCACCGCTTATGAATTTAAGTGGAATCCGCGTGCCAAAGCCACGTTCCCTTCATGCTTCAAGGAGAGCTACCAGGGCAGCACCTTTAAGGTGATAAGCCCTGATAACTATTGGGAGTTTGTGTGACAATCTGAGGACGGTTAATCCCGCAGTAAGGTGTTATTTACCCTCATAGGCTTGAGGCGCGCCGTAGCGAGTGCTAATCATGCCTGGAAGTGAGTCTAGTGCTGCCATGTCGGCATCGCTGATGACAAAGTTTATCTCTAGATTACTCTTGATATGATCAGGGTTTGTGCTCAGTACGATAGGCTCAAAGCCATGTTGAAGAGAGTAGCGGATGCATAGCTGAGCGGCGGTGACGCCATATTTCTCCGCATAGCGATGAATCTCCTCCTTATCCATAAGGAAATTGGTGCAAAGAGTGCTGTAGCCCATCAGCGCTATCCCTTGCTGCTTGCAAAATTGGGCAAGCGTGCGGGGATAATTGCCCACGTGGCACTTAATCTGGTTGGCAGATGGCTTTATTTCCGCCACGGCTAGGATATTCTCCACATCGCAAACGTCGAAATTAGAGATACCTATTCCTCTTACAGCGCCACTTTTCACTACCTGTTCAAGCATCTTCCATATCGCTTGATTCTCGGCGTAATAATGCTTATCGGTAGGTTCGCCCCAGGGGCGTGGAGCATGAATGAGCAGTTGATCCACATAGCCTATGTCCAATCGTTTCAGCGACTCCTGAACAGCTATTGAGGCGGCATTGACATCCTTTATCATTGCCGATAATTTAGTAGTGACGAAAATCTCTTCGCGTGGGATGCCCGATTCACGAATAGCGCGTCCCACGCTAACTTCATTTTCATAGTCCGCTGCGGTGTCGATATGGCGGTATCCCGCTTTAAGTGCATTGCTGACAGCATTGTATGCTATCTCGTCATCGGCTAGTTGCCATGTGCCAAATATTACTTCATTCATGATATAAAAATATTATACATAATAAACGCAGCTATCCACGCTAAATTGTGGATAGGTATTCATTAAAAAAGGCAACCCGTGAAGGCTGCCTTTACTAGTGTTTAGGGATAATCCCCGGTATAAATGTCTAATTCACTAATTTACTAATCTGCTATTTTACTACAAACTTGGCGGTTGCTATGACGATGCCGTTTTTAGCTGCAGTCACTACATATACGCCCGGGGCGAGTGAAGTGGTCGATACAGTGTCGTTGGCGTTAGCCACATTCATGCCTTGGAAGTTATACACTGCAATTTTGCAGCCGTTAGCCACGAATGCGTTAGCTGTCTTGCTCAATACTGCGGGAGCTACGGTCATGTTTGCCACGCCGGAGGTCTCTTTCTCGAAGTAGAGATGGAGATTGGAGTCGTTAAGTACCCAAGGAGCAGTTGCGTCTTCGCCGAATGCGAAACCAAGAGTTGCGAGGAATTCCTCATTGAAACTGTCAGCCTCTAGGTTAGCACCCTCAGTGGTGTTGGCCCCTGCTTCAATGCCGCTATCTACTACTGCCAAGTCGCCTACCACGTAGTTGTCTTGGATACCGGCGTCAGGATCTGACGGAGTGGAGCCGAGAGGCTCGGAGTTGTAGATTGTGTAGCCTACGATGCGGTGAGAAGTGGTAGCTTCATTGTCGTATGATTGTGAACCAATCTCAGGGACGCTAATAGATGAGAGAGCCACTACGTTGCCGTAAACGATCTTTGATGGGGTATCTGTCCAGTCCTCGGCGAGGTCACCAATGATACCGCCTGTCTTGGCGCCACCGCCCCATTTCTCATTGGTGGTAGCTTTCAGTGTGCCCTCTACGTAGTTGTTGTAGATAGGAGCGCGGCCTGTAGTAGCTACGATACCGCCAATGTTGTTGTAACCGTCGATGTTGGCGTTAACGTGGCAGTTGGCGATATGCTCTTGACCTGTAGTGGAAACGCCGGTGACGCTGAGCTTGGAGAGGATGCCGCCGATGTTTGAACCGCCGGAGATGTAGCCTTGGAATGAGCAACGGTCGATATTGGAGCCGGTCATAATCTGAGTGGCGATACCACCTATCGTGTTGACATCGTCGCGACATTCAGCGAAGTCAAATTCAGCGTTAGCGATGGAGCAGTCTTTCACTGCGGTGCCGAGAGTTATTTTACCCACGAGGCCACCGAAGTTGGCGTATGAGGGCTCGTCGCCTACCGCTACGTAGCCGTCAACGTGGATATTGCTAATCTCGGGAGCGCCTGCGTTGTCGCCATATACCATAGGCGCGATGAGGGCGGTGGTGGAGTTCTCGCTACCTACCACAACATATGCGTCCTTGAAATTGATATTCTTTACTACGGCTTGGCTTGAGAGTGTTTGGAATAGGCCGTTGTAGTATGAGTCATTCTCCAGAGAGAGGTTGGAGATGGTGTAGTTGTCGCCATCAAGGGAGCCCTTAAACTCCTCGCCTACGGGTTGGAAGTCAAAGCCTGAGGCATCTATATCGGCTGCCAATTTATAGTTGGCGGTAAGGTTGCCCTGCATGAGTTGCAGGTCCCCGATAGTGGAGATGAGGAACGGATTCTCGGCTGAACCGTCGCCACCCATCTCAAATTTGGTGAAAGGAAGGGAGAGGAATGACGATGTGTAGAGGTCTGTGTCATCGTTATAATATATGAGCCAGAGGGATGGATTATCGGTAGAGTTTAGTAGGTTGATGCTTCTCAGAGAACCTAAAGTGTCGTTGTCGCTGAGTTTGCAGAGCACGTCACCATCGGTGTTAAGCACTATGAAACTCTCCTGAGTGGCTGTGCCTGAGGTGGATATATAGTTCTTAACGAGGAACATATACTCGCGGTTGCTGTCGGTGTTGAAGAGATATGGGTTCAGCGCAGATTTCTTCACGTAAGGCAATGCTAGTGCCACCTGTTTGCCTAAAGGAATAACATCGTTGTGGTCGAAGGAGCCGTCGGCGTTATACCAAGCGATATAGTGTGAGGTGTTGTCGTCGTTATCAGTGACGCCATAAGCCAATGAGAATGCATATTGATAGCTATCCTTGGTGGCTACGCGGTCGCAGCTGGATGTCAGTGAGTTACCATTCTCTAGTGTCACGGGGAGGGTAGTTACGAGTTTGCATGAGGGTAGATCGACGAATTGGAACACATCCACGTCATCTACAGTTTTGTAGAAACCTTGTTGGCTCTCATAGCCGGGGAGGTCGCTGACGTCGATAAGACCTTGGACATCTTCGGAGATAGTAGCTACCTTGTTGCCATCCACGTCGTATGCGTAGAAGTGGTAGATAGATGTATCGGTGTTGGAGACATAGTCCTCAATGGTGACGATAAATGTGGGTTTGCTGTCGTTGCTCCATACACCGAATGATACATCGTTGTCGTAGTTCATCAGACCCACTTGATAGAAAGAGCAGGTGGTGCCTGTTGCATCTTTAAGCTCCATGGGGATGGTGGTTGTGCTGCTGAGCGACAAGCTGTTGTAGCCTGATTTATAAAGGTCTATGACAAAGCTGTTGTCGGTGTTGGGGGTGAGGTCACGACTCAAACCTGTTTGGGGATCATAAGTGATAGTTGAGTTGGCGAAGTAGGGTTTGGCATATTTCATCACAGCGAAGTATGCGGCGCCGTTGTAAGCTACTCCGATGAAGGGTGTGGCATCGTATCCCTCAAGCTGGTCGTAAGGGGTGATGAGAGTCTTTAGCACAGAGGCGGTGGGGCTGCTGTAGGATGCGGGAGCGTAGATGTCGTAATGATAGGTATATACAGTCTCCTCATCCTCCTGTTCTTCGCCACTCTCGTCTGCCGCTTCTTCGGTGCCATATACCTCAGACTTAGGTAGATATGGGTCTTGGAAGAAGGTGATGTAGTATTTCTCGCTATAAGTGCCGGCGTTGACGGCATTGATGTAGTAGCCTTCGATAGTGTCGATGGCGCCATCTACACCGATTGAATATACCTTGGTATATACATGGTTGACGTATTGCGCGGTGTTGGCGGCGATCATCACCATCACCTCATAGTTGGAGTCGGTGTTGAAGAATTTCTGAGTGACGCAAGCGCCCAGCTCGATAGCGCTGACACCTGTCTCGTCGTCGGCGAGATTGATGTCGTCGCTAAATGATCCTACGACTTCATAGTTGGAGTTATAGATAGTGTAGCTGTACTTAGAGATAATTTTCTTGGTAGCCCAGCCACCCTCGAGTGGTATCTCTGTGTATTCGATATCCTGGGTATAAAACCAGGTGGTTCCGTCGGGGCCATCGAGGTATCCGGTGTAATAGCTCGATGGGAGAGTGTGTTGCAAATCTGCGTCGGAGACGATGCTACGTGATGTAGATTTCTTCGCATTAAGGTTAGACAGTGATAGGGCTTTACCGTTGTTCGCCATCTCATATTGCGATTTTGGCGCGAATTTAAACGGATCAGCCTGGCTATTGCCGTGGAGGGCCGCACCTGCTGTGGAGGCAGTGCCCAATGCCAACAATGGCAAGGTAGCTGACGCTAGGAGTTGTAAGGTTTTCTTCATTTAATTTATTGTTTAGATTAGTTATAAATATCTATTATAAGGTCTATCATAAAAAAGGTTATGGTTCGTTCCCTTTCTGTGGCAAAATTATGATATATATTTTAAATTACAAAGAAATTGGTGGTTAAATAATGGTATTTGGTAAAAAATGATACATAATAGACAATATTATTCACAATCGTCGCATTTTTATATCTGAAACAGCTTTGTTGTGGAGTGGTGACAATACACGACAAAAGCCGAGTAGCGTTTGCTACCCGGCTTTGATATGGTTATTAACTCTATGAAAGAGTGCTTATTTGACGATTAGTTTGCTGGTGGTGTTGCCACGTTTTACGAGGTAAATGCCTGCTGCTGGCATTGCTATGCTGCTGTTGCCTTTGATGGTGGCGATGGTAGCGCCGGAAAGGCTATATACAGTAGCTGCTTCGTTGCCGTAGTTGGCAATTTCAAGACCGTTGACGCAGATGTTGGCATCGTTGGTAGAGATACCTTTCACGCTTTGAGTGAGAGAGGTTGCGGTAAAGGATACGTCGCGAGTCTCGGGGTCCTCGTAGATATTCTCAAGGCCGATGTCGAGGCGGCGTCCTGACCAGTCAGCGAGCTGTGGCTTGGAGTCGTAATTGAACTCTGTAGCAAAGCCCTCGTCGCCGGCTCCCATGGGGAATGCGTCGCTGTCGTGAAGGGTATAGTTGGAGAAACCGTGTGCCTCTACGATATCGACATATTGATGGTCGGGATCGTTGTTGACTACGTTGCTGCTCCAAACATTATCGTTATAGTCGATATGCCAAACGAGCATACCATTGCCATATACTTCGTCACCCTCCTCAAACGGAGTGTCGCTGAATACGTAAGCGTCCCATTTCTCGGGATAGCGGTTTTCGAGCATGAAGAACTCATTGGCGCTGGAGGTGGGGATGAGGTATGCCTCGTTGGTGTTTTGAATATTGTTTTTAAGGGTATAATTACCCGGTTTTTCGATAACGACAGGTGTGAGCCAACCTAGTGCGGCGCGTTCCCATGATGAGAATGTGGGGGGAGTGCGGCTATCATTATTGTAAGAGCCGGAGCACATAGTGTCCCAATCGTCGGGGGTGCGGGCAGTAGTGTATGATGTGGCGTAGAGGTCGGGGAGCCCGATTACGTGGCCAAACTCGTGGCAGAATGTGCCGATGGCGTCAGGGGTAAGGACATAACCGTTAGAGGTACTCTTTATTGTCAGCTCGTTGGTGCAGGCGTATCCGTCGAGTCGTACACCGTCGTAGTTGTTAGTGCCGCCTACATTCCATGAGTGGGGCCATACTGTATCGTCGCCACCACCGGAGGCTTCGCCGCGTCCTGCGTAGAAGATAAACACGTTGTCGATGATGCCGTCACCGTCGGTGTCGTATTGTGAGAAATCCACAGTGGCGTCGAGGATGTTGCAGGCATCGACGGGCATCTCTCTGACGTTGTAGTCAGTGGCGGAGTAGCCGTCAATCACCTTATTACCACCATAGTAAGCTTGGTTCTTGGGAAGAGTCACGGGGCCTACTACGTCAAATTGGGGTGTGAATTGTCCGTAGGATGAGTCACGATAGAAGTCGTAGGCGGAGCCTGTGAACCCGTTTTCTGTATAGTTGGGCTGTGATATTATAGTCTTGAAGTATTCAAGCGGATTCTCTGTAGTGAATTGTACGTCGGAGAATTGCACCAGGATAATCAATGATTTAGGGGAGCCCATGGAGGGATAAGTGGTGCCCGGGAAAACGCCCGGTACCGGATTGGATGGAGCCACCATGCCGCTTGACGCTGTCTTGGTGAAGCGTTGGCTACGGGCCGCTGCTGTGCAATCCTTTTTCTCTAAAGATATGATTACTAATTCTTTATCTATAGTTTTAAGGAATGCGTTCTCTTCTGCTGTGCGTGAGGATGGATTGTTGGCGCGTACGTTGCTACGGCTCACTTCACCGTTGTCGGTCATGGATGCGTAGTAGAAGTCTTTGCCATTGTTGATGAGTAAATATCCATCGGGAGTGAAATATGCGTGTGCACGTTCATCGCCTTTGAGTTGTACTAATAGGGTACTACCGTCTGATTGCGTCATTGGCATCAGTCCGGGGTATGCCATCACCGCTTTTCCTACATTAGGCACGGAGATGGCGATAGCAACTCCCGTTGCTACTAAATACCTCTTAATCTTTTTCATTGTTTAATCTCTCGTGTTGTGTTCATTAATAAATAATATCGTAAATCCTGCCAAAGTTAGTGATAGATTCCCATATCACCATATATAATACACTTAAAAAGGGGTTTGGATTAATGATATTTAGATTTATTATAAACTATTTTGATAATTTGTTGTTTTATTTCATCCAATCGGGCATCTCTGAGCCTTTGAGGTAATAGTCAAAGAACTCTTGGAGTCTTACCGTGATATCTTTACGGTTCTTACGTTCGCGTATATTGTGGGCTTCACCCTTGTATTGCAGCATCCATACCGGTTTGTTGAGGCGTCTCAATGCCATGAAGTATTCGATACCTTGATACCAAGGCACAGCGCCATCGCCATCGTTGTGCATTATCAGCAGCGGTGTCTCCACTCTGTCTGCATAGAATAGTGGGGAGTTGGCGATATATAGCTGCGGAGCCTCCCATAGTGAGCGGCCTATGCGTGATTGTCCTTTCTCATATTGTGCTTGACGGGAGTCGCCAGAGCCCCAACGGATGCCACCAAAGGCGGAGGTCATGTTGGACACCGGAGCACCGGATCCAGCGCAGGCAAACATATTTGTACGGGTCACCAGGAAGGATGTCTGGTATCCACCCCAGCTTTGGCCATCAATACCGATTTTATCCTTGTCTATCCATGGATATTTCTTGCACAAATCCTCAACGCCGCTGCATATATAATTGTAGGCTGACTCACCGGGGATGCCTGGGGCGTATTTCACGTCAGGGACAAACACTACGTATCCGCGGCTGACGTAGAAGGGGTAGTTGACCCAGCTCCATGATGGCTCCATGGTGTAGTGGCGGTAGAGCTCGTCGGAGTTGCGCTCATAAAAGACTACCAGCATCGGGTATTTCTTATCTTTGTCGAGGTCCTCGGGGGTGTAAAGCACACCTTCTGTGAGGTCTCCATTGTAGGCATACCATTTTACGAGTTGAGCGTCTCCCCAGGAGTAATCGGCTTTCTGGCTATTGACGTCGGTGACACGTTTGGCTTTGGCGAAGTCACCTTTTGTGGCGATGTGTACTTCGGGGATAACGCTGAAGTTGCCTTTGGCAAAGGCGTAAGTGTCGGCGTTTTTAGCCTTGCGTACCTGTGTGAAGGTGAATTCCTCTAGCGTCTTAAGCGTTGGTGCTGCGGCGCGGTTCATCTTCATTGTTGCGAAGCCGCGACGTTTATCCACGCGGTTCAGCACTGTGAGCAGAGCTTCGTCGCTGCTCTCCAGGTAGCGTTTATCCTTATCAGTGTTGAGGTAGCGGTAGCAGAGATTCTCTTTTCTGCCGTTGCCGTTGGTAAAGTTCACGGGAGCTGTTTTGCCGCTTGGGTCGAGGCTCCAGATATCATAGCGGTCATAGACGAATAGACGTTGGTCGTCGGCGAGCCATCCCATAATGCCGTAGGCTTGGCGTTCCATCGGGGTGTCTTGGTCCTCATCCCATAGCGGATACTCTATTCCTTCGCTGATGCAATGTGTCTGCTTGGTGGTGTTGTCGTAGGCGTAATAGTTGCCATCGGCAAACCATACCACGTAGTTGCCCTTGGGGGATATGCCGGAGCATTCTATTGAGGCGTCACCGATAAGGTCGGCGGTGCCTGTAGATAAGTTATACACAGAGAGTTGCTCCTTGGCGCTATAGTCCCATTGTTGCGATATGATGTTCTCCGATGGGTTGTGCAGGAGAACGAAGTTGCTGTTCCAGCGGTCACCGGGTTCGATGTTAACGAGGGAGTCGGCGCAGACGAGTTGGCTCTTCTTGGAGGCTAGGTCTATGGCGAGAGGGTAGGTGCGTTTGCGTATCTTCTCCTCCATTTTGCTGTACTGCGGAGGGGTATATGGTGCGTTCCAGCGCCAAATATTCAGTTCTGCATGCTCGAAATCTACGATCGTGGTGTCGTCGGGGGCTACGCGAGGTGCCACGCCGATGATTAGTCGTTTGCCGTTTTCTGAGAACTCAGGCACGGAATATTGGTTGATGAAGATGCTGTCTCCCGCAGCTGCTTTCTGTGCCGCAAGCCATTTCTCCAGGAGTTGTTTTTGCACCTCCGGGTCATTGGAATGTGGTCGTACGAGTCGCGTGGGGGTATTGTTGGTGGTGCGTTGCACGGTTATCTCTTCCGGCTCTGCCAGCTCCTTGCCTGTCAATGGCATATAGTATAGCTGCGCCACCTTTGTGCCGCTTTTGACGGTGTCGTTGGAGGCGGTAAACGCTACCTTGTCGGAGGCGTCGCTAAACACCGGGTTGGTGTAGAACTCTTTACCGTAGTCCAACAGCACGAACGCTGTGTCGGGGAGCATAAGCACGCCCACACCCTTCACAGCGACGCTGTCTTTCTTGTCGGGAACAATGTTTACGCCTACCTTGGTGCCATCCTTGGACATGGAATACTCCTTGCCCCAACGTATCACTTTGTTGGTGCCGGTAGGGAGGTGTCGCACTATTAGTGGTTTGCCTACCTCTTTGTTTTTGAGGATTTTAGGCGCTATATAGGTGGTATCTACGCTCTGGAAGGCTATCCATTCGCCACCATCCTTGCCTATTTTGTAGGAGGTGACATTGGCGATTCTCTCCACCTTGCCGGTTTTGAGGTTGACGATAGCCAAGGAGTCCTGCGGTAGGTCGAGGTCCTTCTTCTTGTCAATCTTTGCCTTACGCGTGTCGGCATATAGCGGTTTGATGAGCGCTGCTGCCCACTGTGAATTGGCGGTGAACTGGGGTTGGTAGCCGCGAGCGATGGCTATCTCCTTGCCCGTGGAGGTGTTGCGCAGATAGAGCACACCATCGCCTTGCTGGGGATTGACCTCATAGGCGCTCCAAAGGCCGTCGTTGCTCAGAGAGGTGATTTTCACACCTTTCCAGTCGTCAAACGTGGTGTGGTCGAGCGGCTTCTTGGCATACGCCATGCCACAGACCAGACCACCTATCAATAGTGCTATTGTCCCTTTTTTCATGATACGTTGTTTATGAAGCGCTTAGCTGTTAGCTTAAGTGCAGGTCATGTCCCATACGCTCCTTTTTGGTGTGCATATAGAACGCATTGTATTTATTTGGTTCTACCTCAAGAGGTATTCTCTCAGTGATTTCAAGGCCATAACCCATCAGAGCGCGACGCTTGATAGGGTTGTTGGTGAGCAGACGCATCTTCTTGATACCTAGGGCGTGAAGGATGTTAGCGCCCACGCCATAGTCACGTTCGTCGGCTTTGTGGCCTAAGTGAAGGTTGGCATCGACGGTGTCGAGGCCCTCCTCTTGGAGTTTGTAAGCGCGTATCTTCTCCA